>CAMWWJ010000120.1 GCA_947177925.1 uncultured Lachnospiraceae bacterium | reverse complement strand
GGACTTAAAATCCTGTGGTGGCAACATCGTACCGGTTCGATTCCGGTCGCCGGCAGTATTATTTTTTTAGCTCAACTCTTATGTGCAATTAGAACAGAGTTGAGCTTTTTGTTTTTATATATTTATAGGGATTCCTTTCAAGAAGGAAGATTTTGAATATTTAATATATTGCCAATATTTAATCAGCTTTGAAAGCCTTTTCTGCAAACACGTTACCATCTAAATCAGTATATCTTACAATAATTGTACAAGCTCTTTCTTTTCCAATAGTTTCATCCAATTCTTTTGCCAGTTCCTTAAAGGTATCTGACAGAGATTCTAATCCTGCATCAAGTGCCGCTTTTATATCATCAGCATTGGTGCCAATTATAGAATTGTTGGCAAACTTAATTATGCAAGTAAGCTCATTATCTTTTACATCATATGATATGGCAAAATCGTCTGATGAAGAAGCTGCAATCTGCTTATCAAAATCATTCTTTGTTTCCGGGTTCTTAAAGTAATCTTCAAGTGTTTCATATTGTTTAGAGTCATCGGTTGTTCTGTCTTCAGTATCTTTTGTTTTTTCTTTTTCGGGCTCAGTCTGTGTTTCCATTTTGGATTGAGTTTCAGCCTTATCCTGCGGCTCGGCTTCTGCCTGTTTTTCAGCTTTATCTCGCGATTCGGTTTCTGCCTGTTTTTCAGCCTTATCCTGCGGCTCAGTTTCTGCCTGTTTTTCGGTCTTATCCTGTGCCTCGTTTTTTGCCTGTGTTTCGTTTTCTGTGGATTCAGTTTCAGTCTTTGTTTCAGCTTCTGTTTCATCGCCTGCGTCTTCTGTAATTAAAGTAACTGACGCCTTTTCTGTCTCATCCGAAGAACCACAGGCTGCTATAGATAATAGAACAGTCATACTAAGCATGCCTGCAAATAATTTTAATGTTTTTCTTTTCATGTTTTTTCCTCATTTATATTGAATAGGTGTTAATTATCGCGTACTTTTTAATACTACATTGCGCATAGAAAATTGTCAATCGGATTTTTGTTACACTTATTAAGGGAAGGGGTGTAACAGATTCAGTGTGCTATTCGTAAAAGCTAAAACAGTTGCCAGTATTCATCTAACCATTTATACTGAAGAAGTAAGTAAACGAAAGGAACAGAGAAATGAAAAGAATCCTGATTATTGATGACGATATACACATTGGAAATATGCTGGAAGAAATGTTAGGCAAAGAAGGATATGGCATTTTACGGGCATATTCCGGTACGGAAGCATTACTGCTCCTTTCACAGTCAAAGCCAGACCTTGTATTGCTTGATTTGATGCTGCCGGGGCTAAAGGGAGAAGAGGTACTTCCTAAGATAAAAGGAATTCCTGTGATTGTAGTCAGTGCAAAGGTGGATGTTGACAGCAAAGTGGAGCTGTTACTTGG
The DNA here is from genome assembly GCA_947177925.1 of uncultured Lachnospiraceae bacterium. Classification (GTDB taxonomy): domain Bacteria; phylum Bacillota; class Clostridia; order Lachnospirales; family Lachnospiraceae; genus RGIG3040. Next base: position 7,990 of record CAMWWJ010000120.1, on the reverse strand, counting down.
TGGAGCTGTGGATTATATTACAAAGCCCTTTCACGCAAAAGAGCTTCTGGCTCGAATTGCCGTACAGCTTCGCAATACTGCTGTCATAGGTACGGCTGGCACGTTAACCTTTCAGGACATGACACTGGATATGGATGCCCATATGGTGAGCATAGGTGATAGTCATGTAAGAATCACAAGAACAGAATATACTATCTTAAAAATACTCATGCAGAATCCTACACAGGTAATTACCAAATCCCTGCTTTTAGAGAAAATCAGTGAGGAAACTCCGGACTGTACGGAAGGTTCGTTAAAGATGCATATAAGCAATTTGCGAAAAAAGCTGCGTGAAATAAGTGGCAGGGATTATATAGAGGCAGTCTGGGGGATTGGCTTCAAATTAAGAGCAGAATAATTTTTACGATTTCTTTACCAGTTTCTTTACCGTTTCCTTTATGGCTGTTTGATAAAATGTCAGTATCACAAAAAAGGAGGTTTAGGTTTATGGATTATGTTCTACAAACAAATGCTTTGAGCAAAAACTATAGACATTTCAAAGCATTGGACGGACTATCTATGAATGTTCCCAAGGGAGCCATTTATGGTTTTATTGGAAAAAACGGTGCTGGCAAAACGACACTTATTCGATTGATTTGCGGACTGCAGGAGCCCACATCCGGAGATTATACGTTGTATGGCAGGAAAAATACCGATAAGTCGGTGGCAAAATCACGTAGGAGAATGGGAGCTGTTGTGGAAACTCCGTCTATTTATATGGATATGACGGCAGAGGACAATCTGAAACAGCAATATCGTATCCTTGGCCTTCCGTCTTTTGAAGGAGTGAATGATATTCTCAAACTGGTAGGGCTTGAAGGAACGGGAAAGAAGAAAGCCAGGAACTTTTCTCTTGGCATGCGTCAAAGACTGGGAATTGCCATAGCACTTGCAGGTGACCCTGATTTCTTGGTGTTAGATGAGCCTGTAAACGGTCTTGACCCTCAAGGCATTATTGAAATTCGTGAGTTGATATTGAAGTTAAACCGTGAACAGCAGATTACGGTTTTGATTTCAAGCCATATTTTAGATGAGCTTTCTAAATTTGCCACACATTACGGGTTTATTGATAACGGACATATTGTAAAGGAAATGAGTGCCACGGAGCTGGAGGCAGCCTGCCGAAAGTGTGTCCGAATGAAAGTTAGCGATACAAAGGCACTTTCCCGGGTACTTGATAAAATGCAGATTGATTACAAGATACTGTCTCAAACACAGGCTGATGTATTTGCCAAATTGAATGTTTCACAGATTGTTTCAGAACTTGCAAAAGAACATTGCGAAGTGATCTCCATGCAGGAACAGGACGAAAGCCTGGAAAGCTATTACGTAAATCTTGTAGGAGGTGGAAACAATGAGTAAGCTGTTAAGAGCAAATTTTGCAAGGCTCAAAAAAAGCGCAATATTCTGGATTGGCATGGTGTATGCCCTGGGAATAGGGTATATAGCAGCGCTATCCATAACGAATCAGCATTCCCACATTGATGATGTTTTATTTTCTAATTGTATGTTTATGCCTATTGTTGCATCGGTATTTGTAGGATTGTTTATTGGAACGGAGTATAGCGATGGTACGATTCGCAACAAGCTTATGGTGGGACATACAAGGATTTCGGTATATGTTTCCAATTTCATTGTCTGTACGGCAGCCCTGCTCATCATGTATATAACGAATCTTGCAGTGCTCGTTGGAATCGGTTTTGCCTTTGGAGGCAGCATGGGAACATCGACTGGGCCCCTCTTTTTATTCGGACTGATCAGTATGGTAACGCTAATTGCATTAAGTGCATTTTTTCTGCTTATAAGTATGCTGGTACACAACAAGGCAAGCGGATGCGTGGCGGCAATTATTATTTCGCTGGTATTTTTGATGAGTGCAATGGTGATTTCCAGCCGTTTACAGGAGCCGGAATATTATGATGAATACGATGTCACTTTTATGGATGAATCGGGTGAAATACAAAAAGGATATGGTACGAAAATAAAAAATCCGAATTACCTGACAGGGACAAAGCGTGAGATTTATAAATTTTTATATGATTTTCTGCCGGGCTGTCAAATGCTGCAAATAGCAAGGCAGGATCCGGAACATCCGGAAAGGCTGCCTTTGTATTCTCTGTCCATTATTATAGTAACAACTGCCTGTGGAATGTTTTTCTTCCAAAGGAAAAATTTAAAATAAGGAGTTTATCATGGAAATCTGGTTATGGGTCATAATCGGCAGTTTGCTTTTCCTAATTGCCGTCTTACTTGCGAAAATATATCTATTACAAAAAGATGCCAGGGAAATTGGAGAAGCTTTTGCCGACAGACTCATGACCAATACAAATACCTTGATTGATATTTCAGGCAATGACAGACATATGCGTAGTTTAGCAAATGCCATAAATATACAGCTTCGGAAGCTTCGGAAGGAACGAAATCGTTTTTTGCAGGGAGATATGGAGTTAAAACATACGGTTACGAATATCTCCCATGACTTGCGCACGCCCTTAACTGCCATTTGCGGATATTTGGATCTGCTTGAACAAGAAGAGAAATCCGAAACCGTGGAACGTTATATAGAGGTAATCCGAAACCGGACCGAACTATTGGAACAGCTTACGGAAGAGTTGTTCCGATACTCGGTGATCATGACAACAGGAGAGAATGAGGAAAGAGAGCCGGTGGTGGTCAACCGGATATTGGAAGAAAGCATTGCAGCATTTTACACGGCTTTTCATGAACGTAACATTGTTCCCCGTATTCAAATGACTGATGGCAAAGTAGTACGAAATCTTGAACCGTTCATCTTATCCCGGATATTTTCCAATCTTTTAAGCAATGCAATAAAGTATAGTGACGGTGATTTAGATATTACTTTATCGGAAGCGGGAGAAATCACCTTTACCAATACAGCAGCAGGATTAAACGAAGTACAGGTTGGAAAGATGTTTGAACGCTTTTATACAGTGGAATCCGCAAGAAAATCAACGGGATTGGGACTGGCCATTGCAAAAACGCTGATTGAGCAGATAAATGGGACTATAAGTGCGAGATATGTGGATAACAGATTGAGCATTTGTGTTTTTGTGCCGGATGATTATTAAAAGTAAGGGGTAGTTCAGCTTGCCTTTTTCTGGATATTATATCAAAATAAGTTTATCGGATATGTAAAGAAATCAAATCATTCCTCATTCTGTGTCTTTAAAATACTTTCTAAATCCAGCCCGTACTGACTGGCAATGTCTTTGGCATAACTCAATCCTTCCGGAGTAGTGCGGGCAATTTTGTAGCTTCTGGTTCCATCCGTTTTACTTTCCATAAGAGCTGCTAGATTGTCTATTTTCCCTATGTTTTCAGGATGGGAATTATAAATATCAAGCTGTTGGGGCAGGTCATGAATATGGGTGACAAAAATACCGCCGCAGCCGATAATGCCTATACCCGTCAGTACTTCGGAAGCGATATAGCCGGCTTCCAAACCGCTTGTGCTGGAAAAAGACTCGTCCATTAGTAACATATCTGTATCAGCAAGTTGTTTCATGATTTTTCCCAGGCGGGCGCACTCGCTTTCTAAACGTCCCTTTCCATAATTATTCTCATCGGAGGAGGGAAAGTGGGTAAAAATACCGGTTACCGGGCTCATAAGGGCGCTTTTTGCAGGAACGAAAAGGCCAAGCTGAAAAAGAGCCTGTGCCATTCCCACCGAATAGGCAAAGATGGATTTGCCGCCATGATTCGGACCTGTGACCAAATAGAAACGTCCGTTTTCATCAAAGGTGAAGTCATTTGAAACAATGGAATGTTCAATGGACTTTCTGGCAAGTATGGGATTGTAGACTCCCGTTAACTCACATTTCTTTTCCTGTAGCTCTGCTATTTGAGGGCGGCACATAGGGAAGCCTTTTTCTCTCATGTGGAGAATGAATTTCACTCCTGCCGTTAAAAAGCGTATATCATCCAACAGAGCAGTAAAGTAGGAAGTGTTTACGCTGAAATATTTCTGAAGCGTCGGTTCAAAATCCCGGATGGATTTCATGAAAATGGTGTTGAAGGATGAACGAATGGAGTAATTCAGTGCCTTTAATTCCTCCCCATGCAGTCCTTTTGTTAAAGGATAAAGGGGAGAAATCAGGGAATTGGTATCCATAGGGTTCTTTTTTAGTAATTTTTCCATCAGGGTGCCGGGATGAAAGGGCTTTTCCTGAATAGAAATGATTCCAGCTTCTTTTACCCGGAGGGTCTCATCCAGATTCAGGCCGATGGTAACACTTTTGATGCCGCCGAATTGTATATCTGTCTTTGCAAGCTCCCGGCGGAGATTCTCGTATTCTTCCCCTTTTGAAATAGAAAAAATCTTATCCCGAAAGGCAAGCATACCCTGTGAATGCAGGGAAAGCCCTTCCAGTCCACCTGCAAATAAGTCTATGATTTCCTGATACATTTCCAGATAGCGGATCGAGCTTAGGGCAGATTCTACCGAATAATCACTGCCCATGGCACGGCGCAGGTCGTGGATGTTCTGTATCATAGGGATGGATTTACAGAATATTTCATATAGAGAGGGATTGTCCACCAAGTCTTCCACAATCGCCAGCCGATAAGAAAGCACGGCAGTATCTGTGGTGAAATAATCTTTTAATGACAGGTCATGGAAGCCCTTATGACTTTCTTTGATCAGGACAATCATATCATCAATCTGTAAAGGATGGATGAATTGAAAATCTTTTAGGGAGACTTCTTTGCTCCGGTCATAGTCGGCCGGGTATAAGAGCCGTTGTTCTGATGGCATAAGGGCACCTTCTTTCTGCTTTCATCTACTTATAATGTGCTGTCTTTACAAATTTTCTCGATTAAAGGCTCTGCCTGTTCCATCATATTTGAAATATCTTCATATAGGAATCCCTTTAATGTCAATAAACCTTTCATTTCATCAATATCCTCAAGTACACAGTTATACTGTTGTCCATATTTGACCATATCATCTTGTATGGATTCAATCATGCAGGAACAATTGTTTACTGCATTCTTAATTTCTTCCTGTACCCCTTCTACTCGAAATACAGACTGATTGATTTCCTTAAATACAGTTTCGGTATTTTCCATTTGCTTCTGGGAAGCACTTAAAGCTCCCTGAGCTCCCTGAAGGGACTGAGTCAGTTTTTCGGAATTTTTTTTCAGCTCTTCCATGCTCTTATTCACTTCGCCCACTAAATCTTTGATTCCAATGGATAAACTGGTTACTTCATCTGCTACGACTGCAAATCCTCTACCATGTTCCCCTGCTCTTGCTGCCTCGATAGAAGCATTAAGCGCCAGCAAATTAGTCTGATTAGCCACTCCCACTATATTCTGCATGGCTGTCTGGATTTCTGCAAAGCCCTTTTGAAATTCATCATATACCTTAGCAATTTCCGCAAACTGTTCCTCTACTTTTTCTGAACTTGTACGCAGATTTTCAATATCCACCATGGCTCCCTCTGATACCTGGGTGACATTTTGGATGATTTCACCAAACTGGCTGGACGTATTGCCAACTTTAGTAACTTCCAATCCGATATTATCTACAAATTTGCTTACTTTTTCACTATTTTCAAACGCTTGTGCATAGGAGCTGCTGATTTTTTCTAATTCCTTCACTGTCTTAGCTTCTTCTTCCATCAGCTGTTCTTTTTTTTCATTGACAAATTTACTTAAATAGGAAATCGCATACAAATCGTTATCCAATGCCTCCTGTTGCTTTACAGTGCCTGGGGATTCCACTATTTCATCCGATTTTTTCTTATTCCAAAACATTGCTTTTCCTCCTGCTTATTCAAATACTGCGCATACCATTGTCTGGTTCACATGCTGATTATTAAACTGCTCACCACCACTGATTACTCCTATATGGGGTCCTAAAGATGCCATATTTTTTGCATATGTGGTAAAATAATTTTCCTGTTCATACAGAAGATAACGGTATATGCAATCTACTGATAATACAAGAGAAATCCCTTTCATTTCCTTGTGGATCATATCTCTCATCTCATCCTCAATCTTCCGGTAGTCTCCCAATTCCAAAAAGTAAATGCAATCATTCTTATTGATTCTCTTGAAATTTTCTAATGCACCGTTGCTTCTCAAATTCCTCATAGAAGAAATAAATACCTGATCCCCCACGACTCTGCCCATTGGATTCTGCAAAACGTTGTCTATGATTTTTTCTTTTGGAACATTCAGCTCCTGACTGTATACGGTTGCAGCCGGCTTGCCATCCAGCTCTAAAAGTGCCTTACTATTTACATCCACCTTGGTAGCAACATGGGAAATCTGACTGCTTTTTTTGTAGATATTTTCTTTAAATACTTTCACTTTTCCCACTGTATTCTTAATAATCGCATAAACACAGGAATCCTCATACAGCTTTCCATTATATGCCACGATTGCCTCATTTCCCTCTGGTATCCCGAACACAGTCCCTCCAGCCAGTTGGATTCCTTTTGCTTCTAACGCAGCATGGAATGTGGTCACAAGTCTCTCTTCAAATCCCGTACAAAATTCTATACAAACCGTATTATCCTTTCCCGGCGTTACTTCCTGTATTTTTTTTTCTAATTCCTTTACTGAAGTGACCGGGCAGCTACTCAGATTACGGATAACTCCACAGCTTACCTTTGCATCTTCATAAAGCCCTAACACTACGATTTCCTGATCTCCTACCATTCCATTTGCTATTTTTGTACCGATCGTACCAATAGACGGAATATTTGGAAAACGCTCATAAATTTTTGCTGCCGTTTCAGCAGCTGACTCATAAGAAGTAATGAATAAAATCATGCTGGGGGATACTAAACCGCTAAGAGCAGCATCTACAGCAGAAGCAGTACTCCCTTTTCCTACGCCTATAAAAGTTTTCATCTTTTTCCTCCTGTATCTTTTGTTGCATTTTATCCTTGCTTTCTCATTTTATCATATTATGTAACAGATTTCTACCAGTAAAGACAGCTTGTAATCCGGCAAAACGACAGGAAATAACTTCCATATTTTATTCATTTGCAGAATACACTAAAAAATAATTCGAAAAAATGCAAAGTAAGCTTGACAGAAAATGCAAAGCGAGCTATACTAAAATTGCAAAGCGAGCTATGCAAAACAAAATAGGCAAAAAGCCACACATAACACAGGAAAGGTGGTCTAAGTGAAATCCAAAATAAAAGAATTAAGAAAAGAAAGAAAACTGTCCCAGGAAGAACTGGCAAATGCAGTAGGCACTACAAGGCAGACCATTACTTCCATAGAAGTTGGAAAATACACCGCTTCTTTGGTATTGGCATATAAAATAGCCAGGTATTTTAAAATGACGATAGAAGAAGTGTTTGATTTTTCAGAAGTGGAGGATGAGTGAGAATGGAAAGATATAGGAAATCCCTTGTAAAAAGAATCATCATTATGGCTGTGACAGGCATAGGCATCACACTGATGTATCTACTGCAAATACCGGAAAGACTTCGCCCCATTGAAAATGCAGATTTTTCAGAGTATATAAGAGGCTTTCAGGCAGGAGGAATTTTAGTCATCGATATTTTTTTCCTTTATCTGATCGTTCGATATGGGATGACTTTAAAGAAAGAAGAGCAGTTGAAAAAGCTGTACTATGCGGAAACCGATGAACGCCAGAAGTTTATCAGAGAAAAAACAGGCGGAAGAGTATTAGAGGTTTGTGCCACTGTCATATTGATTGCAGGTATCATTGCAGCATATTTTGACGAAACCGTATTTTTTACAATGGTAGGATGCAGTACATTCTTACTGCTTACAAGAAAGGCGCTTCGTCTCTATTACAAAAACAAATATTAAACAAACCAATAAAAAATGAAATGAGAAAAAGAAGGCTTGTGCAATTCCCACTGGATCTTTTCGATACCCAGTAGGAGCAGCCATGTGATAGGAATCTTTTCCAGGCCTTAATGAAGCATGGAGCCTATAC
>CAMWWJ010000119.1 GCA_947177925.1 uncultured Lachnospiraceae bacterium | reverse complement strand
CATGACCACTACTCCAATGCCACTTTCTTTGTGAAACATCAGATTGGAAGAGCAGCCGGCGGTATTTCCTCCATGGCCCATTACCGATACTCCAAACTCTTGTGTCCAGAAGCCATGGCAGTTTAAGGGAATGTCCGTATCCCCATAATAGGAAGTGGCTGAAAGCATTTCCGTTAAGGTTTCCTCTTTTTCAAACAAAGGACAGTCTTCTCCTTCTGCCATAACCAGCGACTGGGCAAATAAAGAAAAATCCCCTAAGGTAGAAGTACACATGCCCGCAGGATAAAGAGAAATAGCATAAAAGCAGTCTCCCATTGCTTTTCCATCAGCACTATAGCACATAAGCTCCTGCCGCTTCTCTTTTACCCATTCATTATCAGAAAGGTCCGGTCTGATTGCCGTATGATCCATGCCAAGCTTCTCAAAAATATGTTCTCTTGCATATTCATCAAAGGACTGGCCGCTTATAAACTCCACTATGTAGGCAGCCAGGGCTACGCCCCAGTTGGAATAGGCGGTTACCGTACCCGGCTCATAAATCTGTTCCGGTTCGTGGAGCTTTAGCTGCTCTGCCAGGGGCGGAACGTTTTTGTGATCCTTCACGAATAAGTCCGTTAGCATTTCCTGAAAGCCGGCATTATGATTCATTAAATTCATCATTGTGACGGGTTTATCATAATTCAGGTTGGTTAAAAAGTGGTCCGGCAGATAGGTACGGATATCCTCCTTTAGATCAAGACGTCCTTGTTCCACCAGCTGCATGACGCTTATCCATACCAGGGTCTTTGTGGCGGAACCCCATTCAAATACGCTTTCTTCCTCTATGGGCTTTTGATTTTCCAAATCTATATAGCCGAAGTGGTTTTGATAGATTGTGCCCTCTCTGTCAAAAACTGCTACCGCCATGGCGGCACTGGTCTCCTCATGCTCTTTGACATATGCTTCTATTTGATTGCCGATTTCATCATAGGTTATACCTGACGGCAGTGTCTTTTTTTCATCGGCAGCGTAAACAGGTTTTATGCTTCCTATGAAAAGTACAGTGACGAGCAGCCAGGCGTAAATTTGTTTTATTGTACCTGCTGAAAAAATTGCTTTGCTTTTTCGTTCTTTTGTCTTTGTCGCTTTCATTTTTATTTTTCCCTTCATTCCTTTGTTATATTATGTAAGAGATGGTTTTATTTGAATCCTCTACTATCTATAACGAATGTGTATTGGAAAATACTTCAAAAATTTATTTGTGTTATCTTAAAAAATATTATCTTTTAAATCAAATGTACTTGTTATCCTCATACCGAATCTTAAGGTCATTATATGATTCATTCATACTTCAATTACAGGAACAAATACATCCTTAACGGTATTAAATTACTTTTACTTGAATAGACAGTTTTCCCTATACCCTTTTCTAAATGTTGATTGTGAATCGTTTACGAATTGTACTCTGACGGATGCGGTCATAGACCGCATCACTTGAATGTTTTGATGTTGCATTTAGATTTTTATGTAAGCTTTTTATATTGGTTCACATGCAAATTCTTACATTTCCTTTTTGAACTGCTCTATAGAGCCTGCTCTGGCTGCAAGCTTATGCCATCTTTTCAGCACTTCCAAGTCACATTGTGCTAAAACGACTTCTCTGACATGCTCCGGAATGGCACCATATTCCTCTAAAAGTTCAAAGACAGCTTCCTGTTTTGCTTTTTGTTTCACTTTTTCGTTGCTAGCAGCCTCCCGGTCCCTTAACCATTCCTCAACGGTCATGTATCTCGCCTCCAGTCTTCGCCATTTTTTCAGCTCCGTCACTTTTTCATGCAGCTTTATGATAGATTCCTCAGTAAGTTCCGACACGTATTCATCTGTACTCTGCTCCATGTACTTTAAGAAATGCACCAGTTCTTTTGGAACATCCCCATCATCTCTGCCTCTGGAGTTCAGAAAGATTTTTCTGGTTCCATCTCCAAGGCTCATGTCACATTCTAAGCACCTTTCTTCAAAGGTATAGCGGTACAGTCCCTTTCCAAATGGGTCGAATGTGCAGATAAAGATTACATACCCTGGCTTTAGGTCATTGAAATCGTCTCCTGGTTTCAGAGAAGCTACATCCATTTCTGCTTGATGGTAACGGCTTCGCCTGGCAAGATTCTTTCTGTCGTCGTTCTGTGCCTCTACGTTGTAGCTTACCTGCATTTCATCGCTGGCGTAAATGTCAAGCCTGATGCTTCTGAAATCTGAGCTTACCAGAATGCTCTGTTCCGCATGTACATTTACCTTAGGCAGCTTGGTGTCAAGAATGATTTCAAGCACAAGCCGGCAAGTTTCCGGATCCTCTAGAGCGGCTGCAAATAAAAATGCGTTGCTTAAGTTTAATTCCTGAAATGTTTTCTTCATAGGTCCTCCTGTGTATAGGTACAGGAAAAACTTATCTATGTTTTTATTATAACCGTTTTTTAGTGAATGTACAAGCGCTAAATCAAATTATTTTTTAACAGTCAGCTTTCCCGTACTGCATCTGCTCCGACCTCCGTTTTTTCTTTTATCATATCCTGTTTTCCTTTCCGGCTTCAATAACCGTGAAATAGAACTTCCCTTGTGTTTTTCAACTGTTAGTGGAATATATACAGTTAATAAATTTCTGCCGCATCCTTAGGCAGAGCTCTTACGTGCTCTAAAAATCCCCTTGCATTTTTCCCTTCCGTATGGTCATACTCATAGCCCAGCTTTTCCCCAACGTACCCTGCCGTCTTTTCAAACAAGTCACACATTACCATAACCGCCTTCCAACACTCTTCCACATTGCCGGAAGCATAAGTGGCAAGAAAGTCATTCCACTCTTCTTTTGAAAGCCAGCGGTACATATATTTGCCTGATTTCCCGATACTGACAGAAAAATCCGTCAAAATCCCTATCTTCCAGGAAAGCAGCTTTTCCAACTGCTTTCGCACACAGAAAGAAAGCATATCCTGGACATATGGGATTTCTTCTCTCCAAAGTCCCTTTGCAACGTTATCCAGACACCACCAGAATTCATTACAGGCGCAGGAATATTGCATTTGTGTAGGCTTTTTCACTCTGTAATCCTCATCTGTAGCCGGCGGAATATCCGGAAAGATATGATCCTTGTCCAATAATATGTTACATAATTTATCCTGTAGGATATTTTCTTTTGCATGTTCCACAGTCTCCACGTGCAAATCCATTCTATTTCCATCTGCAAACTGCATAAGCCAGCCATAGAAATTTTCTTTATCATTTGGAAAGTCTGGATTTTCATCCGGGTATTGCATAAACAGCCTGTCTCCAAACCGGTCAATCCAGCTCTTGTCCCGGATAAAGCTTCCCGTTTCCTTTACTACATAGACAATGTCATAGTCCTGAAAGATATCCTTTTGCACATTCACATTAGTGCGGGAACCATTCATATATACTCCCCGGATACGTTCATCCTCCTTTGCCGTATTGATAATCAACTCAAACATTTCTTTCTCATTTCTCATTTCTCATTCTTTCCTATCTCCGTAACTAAAAAACTATTACTCCCAAATATTGGGAATGTCAGAGGATTTCGTATACTCAAAGGCAGAACCGTTTTGCAGGTAATTCCATGTTGAATTTGTAAAAGTAACCGTTGCAGTTTCTTCCTTGACTGTTATTACACCGCTGATTGGATTACCCGCAGCATCCGTCGCCGTAAAGTTCATGCCCTCTGCAGTCAGTTCCCCAATGCCGTCACTCAACGAAGTCAAACGATAAATACTTATCTGCACTATATATTTACCATCATCACCTTTTGCAATCTCAAGTTTTGGTTCCTTCACATCCGAATCTAAATATTCTCCAATATAGACTGAATCATCAATATACGATTCGGTTATAGTTGGTTCTTCTGTACCGGTATCTTCTGATACAGCTTCCGTATTCATCTCTGTAGATTGACCTGCCATATCTTGTTCCGGTGTCCTTTTGTTGCAGCCGCTTAATACCATTGTTCCTATGCACAATAAGATTATAATTTTACGTTTCATTATCAATGCCTTTCCTAACTTTCTACAAAATTATCTTTTCTCAGCTATTGTATGTTTTGTCGTTATAGCTTTCATATAGCATAGTATAACACAAAATATATTTGAAACAGACAAAATTCTACCTGTTTTCCATCAAATCATATCATCCCGAAGCGCATCAATAATATTTTCTTTTTTTATCTTGCTAACAGCATACAGCATAGTGATGAACACAATAAAGAATACGCTAAACACACTGATTCCGATACTGTTCCAGGGCAGCACAAACTCAATTTCCTCGGCACCCCCTGCACACATCCCTTTGTAAATCAGCCAGGAAGAAAGGATTGCTGTGGGAACTCCCACGAACAGCGCTTTCATTCCATAAAAGACACACTCGAAATTCATCATCTTTTGAAAATCCCCTTCAGCCATCCCCACAGAACGTAACATTGCAAGCTCCCTTCTGCGCATCTTAATATTGGTGGAAATGGTGTTGAACACATTTGCCACTGCAATCAGTGAAATCATAATAACAAAGGTATAAGCAAACACATTGGCAACAAATATCATATTGTTGTTCGTATCAAGCATTTTAGCCAAATTGTACAAACGATAATTTCCTGTAATATGTTCACCTGAAATAATTTCCTGCATTGCCTTTACCGATTGTGCCGGGGTCTTTGAGCGGAAAACCAGTCCCTTACCTTTGGACTTCACATGGACACTTGAGGCTTCCAGACTTTCCCTAAGAGAATAAGGGGCCGCTGCTACAAAATAGTATGGCGCTTCCTGTTCCGTCTGCTCTAAACTCGGAAGGGAATCCGGAAATACAGTCTCAACAAAAGTAAGAACCACGTTCTTCTCCTGACCGGATTTTTCCTGCCCTTCTGCCTTTGGAACGATTTGAACATTCATGGAGGAGCTTGTAAACATGTCAACATATTCACTGACCTCTCTTACCCGGTTCGTATCCATATCTATCTTTGCCTGAGCAATCAGCTTTGCATTTTGACCGGTATACTCCTCCTTAGGCAAACCTGTTTTCGACAGCAGCTTTTCATAGGCGCTCTCATTCAAAAACTGAATGTCTATGGATAGTTCCTCTGTTCCCTCTGGCATGGAAAGACCCATTATTTCCTGAAACTCTGGAGAAAGCTCACTTGCATTCACAGTACATGAATACGTGACAAGCTCCTGGTAAGAACTTTCATATACCCCTTTCACTGTTTTTAGCTTTTCATACAGTGCCAGCATTTCATCCTCTTCCATCTCATGTGCTTCAAGAGCTATATCAATATCCGTAAACACCACTGCCATCTCCGATGCCATTTTCAGATACAGTATAAAGGCATTGGTGGATATAAACAGCACAATACTCAAAACAAGGGACAATATAATGCTGCGGTAGCGCTTTTTATTTCTTTTAAAATTTTTTAAAGCAAGCATTCCCTCTAATCCATAAATTCCCCATGCAAATTTGGATGTCTTCACGGTCTTTGCTTCTACCTTGATCTCATTTGTCTGCCTGATACATTCCATGACCGGCACAGCAGCGGCTTTCCTTGCCGGAATATAAGCCGAAATCAAAATAGTAATCATACTGACTGCAGCCGCTGCTATTATGGCAGGAAGCGACAATGTCAAAGTTAAAGGTACCGTATCATATAGAAGACCTGCGAAATTTTTTGTTACAATCCTGATCACGATTTCAATACCGCCAAGACCTATGATTATGCCTATCGGTATACTTACTGCACTGATACATAAACCTTCAAACAGCACCGAATTCCGCAGTTGCTTTTCTGTTGCCCCCACTGACAACAAAATTCCAAACTGGTGAGTGCGCTCATTTAATGAAATATAAAATGTGTTCCGAATCAAAAAAATGGAGCCTAACATGATAATGAAAATTACAATACCGCCCACTGACAACAAAAGGGATGTAAAAATCCGGTCTCCGGGACTGTCGGAAAGTCCCATAAAACGAAGCACATCATTATTCAAGGTATACTCCTGATTCTCCCCTGTACGTTTCACATACTGATGGATCACACGGGGATTTTTCAGGGTGACAAACAGCATATAGCTTTCAGCCGAATTCTGCGTTTCTGCTTTCGTTATGCAGGTATATCCGGGATCGGATTGGTCTTCAAAGCTTGGTCTTTGGCATGTGCCCACTACCGTATAGGTCTTCTCCTCCTGTTTTACAAAGGTTTCCTGTTCCGGATCATAGGCCTCATGCCAGCCGGACTCTCTGTGAGCCTTCATACGGCTTCCTACTGTAAGGGAAAGTGTGTCCCCTGCCGAAACTTTCATTCCTCCCGATGCTATGGCTCCCTCTGAAACAACGATTTCATTGCTGTTTTCCGGAAGCCTGCCGGACATCAGATTGATTGGAAGCGCCTGCATTGCTTCCTCACTATAGCCTGCTATAAAAAGATATGGCTTTTTCGGATTTTGTCCGTCCTCAATCATTGCATAGCCGATATTTTCAGCTGTGACAGTACCAGAAACCCCTTTTTCTTCTTTTTGTTCCTGCACGAAGGCAGAGGAAACGTTAAAAAAAGCAACCTGCCAGTCCCCGGTTTCTGCTTCTTTCCCATTTACCATATAATTGATCAGCGAGATTCCAAAGGTGGTGACTCCCGTGAGCATGGCTGCAGATAAAATCGCTCCAATGATTGTTACAAGAGTTCTTGTACGACTTTTTTTCAGTCCCTCTAAAGCAACTTTATGGAAAATGTTCATGACCGTGCCACCTGCCTCTCATCCAGCACCACTTTTCCGTCCGCAATGGTAATGATACGGTCTGCCTGTAAAGCGATATTTTCATCATGGGTGACCATAATCAGGGTCTGATGATATTTTTCATGACTTTCCTTTAACAGACGGATGATTTCATGGCCATTGCGGCTGTCCAGGCTTCCAGTAGGCTCATCCGCCAGCATGACCGCCGGCGCATTCATCAAAGCCCGGCCAATAGCCACACGCTGCTGCTGACCGCCTGAAAGCTGATTGGGCAGATGGGTCCTGCGTTCCTTTAAGCCCAGCATATCCAATAGTGCATTCAGCCGCTCTTCATTGACCTTCCGCTTATCCATCAAAATCGGCAAGGTAATGTTTTCTTCCACATTCAAAGTGGGAATCAGATTATGAAACTGGTATATCAGCCCCACCTGTCTCCTTCGGAAGATGGCAAGCTTTTCATTGCTGCCGGCATATACATCCTGTCCATCCAGATAAATTTTCCCGCTTGTAGGCACATCCACTCCTGCAATGGCATGTAACAATGTGGACTTCCCGGAACCGGAGGAACCGATGATTGCGGTAAAATCCCCTTTTTCAATGGTCAATGAAACATGGTCTAAGGCAGTGACCTGATTTTCATCCCTTCCATAGACCTTACATAAATTTTCAACTTTTAAAAACTCCATTCTATGAGCCTCCTTTTTATGGTTTACCCATATAATAGAACTTCAAGCTTACATTTTCGTGACTTTTCAGTGAGAGATTCGTCACTTTGGAAAACGGATCGAAAAGATTGCACCGCCCTGAGGATGGTTTTTGGCGGTAATGGTCCCGCCCTGGCGAATGATAATCGTTTTGCAGAGAGCCAGTCCGATTCCATACCCGGAAACACTGGAGCTTTTTCCACGATAAAATCGGTCGAACAGACAGTGTAAATCTTCGTTTGCAAAGCCATTTCCGCTGTCGTGTATGGTGATTTGGGTAAATAACAAGGTATCCTCACAGCCAATTTCAATCTGCCCGTTATCGCCGGAGCTTTCTATACAATTTTTCAGAATATTTTGAATGGCTTCTGAAAGCCAGCCCGAATCACCCTGAATACGGACTCCTTGCGGCAGGCTTACCTGTAATTCAATATTGTGTAATTCCATTGAGATTCTAAGAGGGCGAAGGGCAGCACCAATCAGGCTGTCCACCTCTATCCACTCATTTTGGAAAACCACAATACCTGCATCTAGACGGGACAATTTCAACAGGGAAGTAAGCAGCCAGTCCATCTGCGCAAACAATTCCTCTGTTTCCCTGAGCAAAGCCTTCCTCCTGCTTTTATCCGGATTCTTTTCCAGCAAAGACAGAATCAGGTTTGCGGAGGTAAGGGGCGTGCGGAGTTGGTGGGCGATGTCCGCAAGAGAATCTGCCAGGTGCTGTTTCTCCTGCTTCAATGCCTCATTCTGCTCCCGGATACGCAGGGTCATTTTGGTTATCTCGCTTTCTAGAATGGAAAGCTCTCCTTCCTCCGATTCACTGATATACAAATGCTCAGCATTATGAAGCACACAATCAATTTGTTCTGAAATCCGGGCAATCCTGTTATATCTAGACTTAGTAAACACCCAAAATGCCCCGCCAAAAGCAACGGCGGAAACAAGCGCCAGTACCCCTGCCGCCGGATGAATGGCAAATCCAGCCAAAACAAAAATAACCGTTATTACAACCAGTAAAAAGGAAAACCGCCGGATCTCTCTATTTCGAAACATGGCTGCCTCCCAGTCGATACCCGGTTCCCCGAACAGTCAATATAATCTGTGGAAGGGCAGGATCGTTTTCAATCTTCTCCCGCAGACGTTTGATATATACCGTCAATGTATTGTCATTCACAAACTCACCTGCCGCATCCCACAATTCATCCAGCAGCCGCTCTCTTGTAATAATGCTGTTTGGGTTATTGATGAACACAAGCAGAAGGCGGTATTCCAGAGCAGAAAGAAATACTTCCCTTCCGTCTTTTTTCACGGTGCCGTTCGCAATATCCACACACAGTCCACAGATTTCAAAAACAGAAGGAAAACGGCCGTTTTTCCTTAAAGCAGTTCCAATCCGGGCAATCAATTCCCGTGGTCTGAAAGGCTTGGTGATATAATCATCCGCTCCCATGTTCAGCCCGGTAACCACACTTGCCTCATCACCGGAAGCGGTGAGAAAAATAACCGGAATGTCCTGGGCTTCCTTTATTTCTGTGCAGACTACAAAGCCATTTCCATCCGGCAGGGATATATCCACCAGCGCCAGATCAAATTTATTTTCATCAAGCGCAGAAACAACCTCCCCCTGTGTACGGACATGAGTAACCGAAAATCCTTCTGCCTGAAGCAAAAGGGTAAGATTCTTGGCAATTTCTTTGTCGTCTTCCACCAGAAATATCTGTTTCATGCTTTCACCTTCCTGTTCTTCTTTTCATAATCATAGCATTTCTCTTTTCATCCGACAACTTCATTTCTGTTCTTTTTAAATTATTGAAAAAACATAAATATTTAATTGTAATATTGAGATTGTTATGCTAGAATATCGTCATGGAGCAATCGTGTTGCAGGGGGTGGTGACCTCATTCCTGATAGGATGGGGGTGATGCTATGAAAAATCAGAATCATT
>CAMWWJ010000118.1 GCA_947177925.1 uncultured Lachnospiraceae bacterium | reverse complement strand
CACAGCATGGAATCCGCCATCATCACTCTTTTGCGTCCCTCCCGCATTCCCTTTCCCTACCCCTCTACTTCCCCTTCATCAACTCCAAAACCTCTTCAAAATCCATCTCCCCCCCAAATAAATCCAACGCACTTCCAATCGTAGCATTAACCTTCCCCTTCCCCAGCTTATGCAAAAGCCTTAAATCCTGAAAGCTGTGTATTCCCCCGGCATAGGTCACCGTCTTTTTTCCCCAGTTTCCAAGAAGACTTACTACTTCTTCCTCAATTCCCCCTGCTTTTCCCTCCACATCCACTGCATGTACAAGAAATTCATCGCAGTATTCCGAAAACAGATCCAGTATTTCTTCCGAAAGGACAACATCTGTAAATTTTTGCCATCTGTCTGTTACAATATAGTACTTCCCGTCCTTTTTCCTGCAGCTCAAATCAATGACAAGCTGCTTTGCCAAAACAGCATCCCTCATTTTTTCCAAATGCCCCATATCAATCTTTCCATCCCGAAACACATAGGAAGTCACGATTACATGGGAAGCGCCGGCCTGGATAAATTCCATTGCATTTTCCGGTGTTATGCCGCCCCCTGCCTGAAGTCCCTTTGGATAGCTGCTTAAAGCCTTTATAGCCTGTTCCTTTGTACTTTCATAATAGGCGCTTTCTTTTCCGTTTAATAAAATCACATGACCGCCTCTGATTCCCTTTTTCTTATACAGCCCTGCATAAAAAGTGCTGTCGAAGCCGGATACAAAATTTTCTTTTGCAAAATCCGCTTCGTCTAAAAGAGAGCCTCCTACAATCTGCTTTACCTTTCCGTTGTGTATATCGATACATGGTCGAAATTCCATAAATGCCTCCTATCCCAAAGCTAATGTTAAAGTTAACATCAAAAAATAAATTTTATTGCATATAATTTTTGAAAAAACGCATACTATACATAGATTGTAAACTTTTACAGTCTATCTTTATTTTATATATTAAAACAGAAATGAAAAAAAGGAGAAATTATTATGAGAAAAAGCAAACTAATACTTTTATGTGTATGCATAGCTTCTATGCTTGCCTTCACAGCTTGCGGTAACAATAAGAAAAATGATACCGGAAATAATACTACAAACGATAGCAACAACACCAATAATGACACAGCAAATAACGGTTCAACAAATAATGCCACGACAAACAACGGAACGACTGATAATATGACAAATAACAGTACTGCCAATCAGGGAACTGCAACTACGGACACCAACGGCAATAGTGCAGCGAACGGTTCAAATACCACTGCTGACAATGGTACAAATAATAACAACAATGCAGGCACAACTGACAACAACTCCGATAACAACGGCAGTGTAGTAGATGGCGCCGCAAATGCAGTTGATGATGCCGGAAATACCGTCGGCAATGTGGTTGATGATGTAGCTGACGGCGTCAGCAATGTGACCAAGGATATCGTGCAGTAGCTATCATTAGAATATAAATGTTAACAGCAGAGGGCAGCTTTGTACAGGCCGCCCTCTTCTTATGTTTAAACATCCTTTTCTATAATGATGCCATCTCTGTATGCCTTTAATAACTCCTCTAACTGCGCTATGCTTTCCCGAAGCTCTGCACCAATATCCGTATCCGCTACACTTTGTCTTCGGAATGAGGTTTCAACAATTATGGAATCCGAAAAAATATCCGACTCATTTCGGATAGCCGCATCCGTGGATTCAAAAGGCTCATGGGATACAAGGCGCATACCATAAGAATTGGCAACCAGCGTATACCCTGCAATTCCTGTTTTGCTTTGATATGCTTTGGAAAATCCTCCATCTATAATCAAAAGCCTTCCGTCGCATCTGATGGGAGATTCTCCCTTTTTCCGCTCTACCGGAACATGGCCATTGACAATATGGGATTTCTTTTCATCCAAACCAAATTCCCGTAAAATGCTGCAAATCACCTGTTCATTATCTAACATCCTGTAATAGCTGTTCTTTTTTTCAACATGGGTTTCCTTATCCTCCACAAAATACCGTTCAAAGGTAGCCATCTTATCCTTTCCGAAAACCGGCGAGTTGGGTCCTGTCCAAATATACCAGAGAATGTCTTCTCCTTTTAATTTGTCTCCGGAGCTTCTTGTGGCATAATATCCCTTTCTGGCATAATTATCCAAAACATCATATAATGCCCTGCCCGCATACTCTTTTCCAAATATATTCACCTTTCTGAAATTTCCATCCTCATCCATTGGCACACAGCCATGATAAAGCAGATTGGAATTATAGATTTTATAAAGACCTCCCTTGGAAAAAAGAAAGCGCACATCCTTCTGCAACTTATCGCACCGCACAAATGCCTGTCTTAACCGCTCCATGACCTCTTCCTCTTCATGTGTGAGCTTATAAGGATCCTTTGGGTCCACTGTGGGGAAATCCGTATCCTTCATGGGATATTCCTTTCCGTACAGTGTTACTGTCTTTTTCTCATAGTCGATTTTATCTAATAACAGCCTGTCGTCCATGGCAAATCCCGGATTTCTTTTGATAATCTGCCCTTCCAGCTTAAACTGCATGATAGCAATTGCCTTATGCATTTTCATATCCAGACTTAAATCCTTTGTATTATAGTCCGTATTGTATTTTATGGAAAAGGCTTCACAGTTTACATCCTGATACTGTTCCATGGCAAAGGTTACAAGGGGAATCAGATTGATTCCATATCCTTCCTCCAAAGTATCCAGATTGCCGTATCTGGCAGACATACGGATTACATTGGCAATACAGGCAAGCTGGCCGCTGGCCGCTCCCATCCATACAATATCATGGTTGCCCCACTGTACATCTACAGAATGATAATGCCGCAGCGTATCCATAATAACATGGGGACCGGGACCTCTGTCATAAATATCGCCTACAATATGCAGATGATCGATAACCAGACGCTGGATCAGATTGCTTAAAGCCACAATAAACTCCGGCGCCCTTCCAATTCGTATAATCGTATGAACGATTTCATTATAATAAGCTTCCTTATCCTGGATCTCCGCTTTTTCCGTAATCAGTTCTTCAATAATATATGCAAAATCTTTAGGCAGCGCCTTTCTGACCTTAGAGCGTGTATACTTGGAGGATACCCGTTTCGTAATCTGAACAAGACGGTGAAGGGTAATCTTATACCAGTCTTCAATATTATCCTCTTCCCTCATAACGATTTCCAGCTTTTCCTCCGGATAATAAATCAAAGTGGCAAGGCTTTTCTTATCCCGGTTGCTTAAAGTATTTCCAAACTCTTCGTCAATCTTTCTGCGAACGGAACCGGAACCATTTTTCAGCACATGGTTAAACTGCTCAAATTCTCCATGAATGTCAGTAAGAAAATGCTCCGTTCCTTTTGGCAGATTCAAAATCGACTGTAAATTGATTATTTCTGTACTGGCTGCCGCTATGGTAGGATAATGCTTTGCCAGACTTTTTAAATACATCAACTCTAAATTTTCCATCTTTATTCCCCGCTTATGGCTTTTTTTATTTTCCCCGCTCAGGAACCGGCCTCCACTACATGGCTCATATCATACATGCCTGCTTCTTTTCCTTTTAAGAATTTAGCCGCCTGTATTGCGCCTTTTCCAAATACGCTTCTGGAATAAGCAGTATGGGAAAAAGTAATCACTTCGTCCATACCTGCAAAAATCACATCATGATCTCCTACGATGGTGCCTCCCCTTACTGCCGATATGCCGATTTCCTTTTCATTTCGCTTTTGTCTTACCTGACTTCTGTCAAACACATATTCATATTCTCCGTTTAATTCCTCATTTATGGAATCCGCCAGTGCAAGAGCTGTGCCGCTTGGAGCATCCAGCTTCTGGTTATGGTGCTTTTCTACAATTTCCATATCATAACCTGCCCCTGCCAGTACACGAGCCGCTTCTTTTAGCATTTTCAACAACAGATTGATGCCCAGTGACATGTTGGCGGATTTCAGAATTGCTACCTTCCCGGAAGCCTCCTTTACCTTTTTCAGCTGCTCCTCCGAAAGCCCTGTAGTACAAAGCACACAGGGAACCTGTTCCTTTACACAATATTCCAGCAGCCCGTCC
The DNA here is from genome assembly GCA_947177925.1 of uncultured Lachnospiraceae bacterium. Taxonomy (GTDB): domain Bacteria; phylum Bacillota; class Clostridia; order Lachnospirales; family Lachnospiraceae; genus RGIG3040. The sequence goes on along the minus strand of CAMWWJ010000118.1, from coordinate 5,327 downwards.
ACAGCTTTGGCGGAAGCAAAGTCGATAATCACATCCGCTTTTACATCACACTCCGAAATACTGGAAAAAACAGGATACGGATTGCTGATATGTTTTGAAACATCCACTCCCGCAACTAATTCTACCTCTTCATCTGCTGCAATCAGTCCGGAAATAACCTGTCCCATTCTTCCGTTGCAGCCGTGCATTATTACTTTTACCATTTTATCTGCCGCTCCTTACCTTTTTCTTCTCTTTTCCCCGATTTTACATCGGGGACTTTCCTTACCTTTCCCCGATCTTGTATCGGGGACTTTCCTTACCTTTCCCCGATCTTGTATCGGGGACTTACCTTACATTATATCATTACCTGTTCCATTTCTTTTTATCAATTCTATACCGGATACTCCTCCGGCATTTACCATGCTTCCTGCAAAAATGTGCCCTGCCATTTTTCCACAAAAAACAACAAGGCACATCCCAGGTTATTTATAAAATTCCAAAGTCCTTCATGGCAGCTTCCAGTTTCTTTGCATTTGCCTCTTCCATTTCTGTAAGGGGACGTCTCATAGGACCTGCTTCCAGTCCCATAAGATTCATGGCCTTCTTTACCGGAATCGGATTCACCTCACAGAATAAGCCGTCGATAACCGGTATGGCATCTAACTGAAGCTTGCGGCTTCCCTCCACATCGCCGGAAAAGAATTTCTCACAAATATCATGGGTCTGTTTTGGTGCTATATTGGACAATACGGAAATGACACCTTTTCCGCCTAAGGATAAGATAGGCACGATCTGATCGTCATTGCCGGAATATAAATCTACGCTTCCATCAGCCAGGGACATGAGCTTTGCCACACCAGACAGATTTCCGGTGGCATCCTTTACGCCAACGATATTTGGTACATTGGTACAAAGGTCTACTACCGTTTCCGGCTGAATGAATACCCCGCCCGTTCTTCCCGGGATATTGTATAAAATAATAGGAATCTTTACTGATTGTGCAATAATGGTATAATGCTCCTTCAAGCCCTTCTGGGTACATTTATTGTAATAAGGAGTTACCAAAAGCAAACCGTCCGCTCCTCGTTTTTCCGCCTCCTGTGATAAATAAACAGCCGTTTCCGTACAGTTGGAGCCAGTTCCTGCAATAACCGGAATCCTACCGTTTACCTGCTTCACACAATATTCGATTACATCTAAATGCTCCTCATGGGTCAATGTAGATGCCTCTCCAGTAGTGCCGCATACGATAATGGCATCCGTTCCTCCCTTTATCTGCAGTTCAATCTGATTGGCAAAGGCTTCATAATTTACCTCTCCGTTTGGTTTAAATGGTGTGACAATAGCAACACCTGCACCTGTAAAAATCGACATAGCTTCCTCCTTCTGGAACTTTACCGGACTTCAATCCGGAAATAAAAAACCGGCCAACAGGGCCGGTATACTTTCCATATATATCCGATAGCTCCCCATCTTGCTGATGACAGTCATACAGTTTTTCACTGTATGCCCAAGGGCATATGCTCCGGGTCATATATCCTTTCGGCACTTTTCCCTTTCCCCTTCCTTCCTCTGCGCCCGACACATCCGGAAAAGTACTGATGAAAAATGCAACCTCTATCCATACTTTATGTTATTCTTCCTTCAAAAATTGGTGCCAACTTTTGAAATTATCAAAAGCATAGCACCAATCTATCTGACTGTCAACCTATTTCATGCTGATCCGCTCAATTTTAGATACCTCGTCTGCCAATGCGCATACCTCATCACTCAACTGGATGCCCGTCATAATCAGGGTAGTCTCTTCCTGTTTTGCTTCAATCAACGTCTTTAAGTCCTCTACAGAAATGATTCCCACATCAATCAGGCCCAGCACCTCATCCAGTATGAGCAAATCGCATCCTCCTGTTGCCAGCACCTTTTTTCCAAAATTCAGACCGTTTTTCATGTTCATCACTTCTTCAGCCTTTTCAGCATCGGAAAGGCTCTTAAATTCCGCCTGGGATTTTTCAAACCGGAAAAATTTAATTTCCGGCTCCAGTCTTTTTAAAAATTCCGAGTCCTGTAATCCCCTGCATTTTAAAAACTGGATAATTACTACTTCTTTTCCTTCACTTGCAGCCTGTAATGCCTCTCCCCAGGCTGCCGGAGTCTTGCCATGACCGTCTCCACTATAAATATGTATCATGCCCTGGTTCATATGTCACCTCATAATCATTACAAAAGAAATTTTTTCAAATTTCTACACATATGAGACGTATCATATCATAAAATTGGTTTTTTTGCAACTTTTTGGGATTTTACACATATTCCCCATATATTAAACAGCATCCTCATCATCGGCCAGCTCTAGTTTACTGACGGAAACCTCATATGCCACTCTCTTTTCCACCTGGTCTTCCGATATTTTCTTCATATATTCCCTGCTCTGTATCCTTCCCCAGATTCTGCACCTTGCGCCAACTTCAAAATTGCTGGCATATCTTGCATTTCTCCCCCAGCTGATACAAGGGATGTAGTCGCTTTTTCCGTACGGGCGGTTCACTGCCAGAAGCAAATCTGCAATTTCCCTGCCAAGAGGCGTTTTTCTGTAGATTGCTTCCTTACAAATATAGCCATCCAGGAAAATCTGGTTTGTCTTTTCATTTTCGTCAATTTCCTCTACAAACTCGATTTCCCTTACGAATACGGAAAGAACAAGCTTGTTTTTTCTTTCCTCATGACGATTATAGGAACGGAACTGGCCTCCTACCAATACATTTTGTCCTCTGTAATCCTCCTTTACGTTTAGTAATCTTTCGGAAATCATCAGAGGAATCAGATCCGCCGACTGGCTCAGCCTTGGCACAAGCACATCCACCATATAAAATCCTTCTCCGAAAATTTCGTGACTGTAAGTAAACTGACTTGCAATCTCCCCCATAATAGTCACTTGGTTGTTTTCAATAACCTTATCTGTCATTTTTTGTTCTCCCTTCTTTGATCAAGAATTTTTTCCTATCATGCATTCTAATTATATAATAAAATTCGAAAATAAATTACACTTTTTAATCGACAAATTGTGCAAAATTGAAATTTCAGTAAAAATAACCAAAAATATAGCTAAAAAAATGTTGTATTTTTACGAATTTGTGGTAAACTATAGGAGTTTCAGTGTGAATATCCGGAAGTCCGGATGATGAATGAGGAGAGTATTATGTTAAAAACAAGAGATGATGTAAGAAATGTTGCCATAATCGCCCACGTGGATCATGGCAAGACAACCTTGGTAGACGAGCTGTTAAAGCAAAGCGGAGTATTCCGCGAAAATCAGGAAGTAGCTGAAAGAGTCATGGATTCTAATGACATCGAGCGTGAAAGAGGGATTACCATCCTTTCCAAAAATACGGCAGTTACTTATAAAAATACCAAAATCAATATTATCGACACTCCGGGCCATGCTGATTTTGGCGGCGAAGTGGAACGTGTCTTAAAAATGGTAAACGGCGTAATCCTTGTAGTGGATGCATTTGAAGGCGCCATGCCCCAGACCAAATTCGTATTAAGGAAGGCTTTGGAATTAAAGCTTCCCGTTATTGTCTGCGTAAACAAAATCGACAGACCCGAAGCAAGACCCGCCCAGGTAGTGGATGAAGTATTGGAGCTGTTCATTGATTTGGAGGCTGACGAGAGCCAGCTTGACTGTCCTTTCGTGTTCGCTTCTGCCAAAGGCGGCTTTGCTTCTTTGGATATGGATCAGGAAGGCACTGATATGATGCCTTTATTCGAAACCATTCTGGATTACATCCCTGCTCCTACAGGAGACGAGGAGGCAGGCACCCAGGTACTAATCAGCACCATTGATTATAATGAATATGTAGGCCGCATCGGTGTAGGGAAAGTGGATAACGGCACGATTCGTGTAAACCAGGAGGTCCTTATGGTAAATGCCCATGATCCCGAAAAACACAAAAAAGTAAAGGTTTCCAAGCTGTATGAATATGACGGCCTGAATAAAATTGAAGTAACGGAAGCCGGCATCGGTTCTATCGTAGCCATTTCAGGTATTGCAGACATTCATATTGGCGATACCCTGTGCTCACCGGAAAATCCGGAACCGATTCCTTTCCAGAAGATTTCCGAGCCTACCATTGCCATGACCTTTTGCGTCAATGACTCTCCCCTTGCAGGCCAGGAGGGAAAATATGTAACAAGCCGTCATCTTCGTGACCGGCTGTTCAAAGAATTAAACACGGATGTTTCCCTTCGCGTGGAAGAAACAGAAACCACAGAAGCCTTTAAAGTATCCGGCCGGGGCGAGCTGCACTTATCCGTCCTTATAGAAAATATGCGCCGGGAAGGCTTTGAATTTGCGGTTTCCAAGGCGGAGGTATTATATAAAGAAGATGAAAACGGCAAAAAAACAGAGCCTATGGAGTTAGCCTATGTTGACGTTCCCGAAGAATTTTCCGGAAGCGTAATCGAAAAACTGTCCGGAAGAAAAGGAGAACTTCGCAATATGTCCGCTGCCAGCGGCGGCTATACCCGTCTGGAATTTTCCATTCCCTCCAGAGGACTGATCGGCTATCGTGGAGAATTCATGACAGATACAAAGGGCAACGGAATCATCAATACGATCTTTGACGGCTACGGCCCTTATAAAGGTGACCTTCAATACAGAAAACAGGGTTCCCTAATCGCCTTTGAAGCAGGCGAAGCCATTACCTACGGCTTATACAATGCCCAGGACCGTGGAACGCTGTTTATCGGCGCCGGTGAAAAGGTTTATGCCGGAATGGTAATCGGACAGACTGGAAAAGCAGAGGATATTGAAATCAATGTATGTAAGAAGAAACAGCTCACCAATACCCGTTCTTCCAGTGCAGACGAAGCACTCCGCTTATCTCCTCCCAGAATCTTAAGCTTAGAGCAGGCTCTGGAATTTATTGATACGGATGAGCTTTTAGAGGTGACGCCGGAGCATTTGCGTATTCGGAAGAAGATTTTGGATCCGACTTTGAGAAAGAGGGCTTCCATGAAGAAATAGTTTTTTTGAGTTAGAGGATGTGGATTTAGAGGACGTAGGAGGAGGCAGATAATAAAACCTTCTTGCGGGCACGCTTTACAATCTTCTCGCGCTCTTTTTGCTCGGCATAGCTAAGTCGCGGAGCGGGAGCAGTTTTTTCTGCCGGAGCCTCCTTGGTCGGTGCGGAGTTGCGCGCCTTCTCTTTTGGTTGCTCCTTGGTGGGCGATTTAGACAGCTCGAGTTCCGATAGCGACGCTATGCGCTTCTTTTCAAGGAAGTCGTAGATACCGCCGAGACATTCCCTTACCTTGCCGCCACCAAACTCGTAGACCTTTTCGAC
>CAMWWJ010000117.1 GCA_947177925.1 uncultured Lachnospiraceae bacterium | reverse complement strand
TTCCATTGCCTTTTTCATTTCATGAAGTTTGGCATACAAAAATGCTTTCGTCCAAATATACCTATATCTCTCAAAATAATTTCCATTATGAATGATATAATCCAAAAAAGATATTACATCCCAATCCGATTCATATCTGGCAAAGAAATCCTGCATAAAAGGGATATTTGTACGCACACAGTCTCCAATATATTTTTTTGCAAAATCCAACTCCCCTCTGCAACCGTATACGGGGAGTTCGTATTTTCTGCGGATATGAAAGCTCTCTAAATGTGTCAGGTTGTCAGAATCATAATGGATATGATTGATATAAAAATCTTTTACATCCAAATCAACAGACTTCTCTGTCCTATGATAAATAAATTTGTCCTGTCTGTTCAAAATCGGAATAAAATCATAATTATAGCCAAATACAACTTCATAAGAATAAAATTGGCGCAATTTAATTACAATTCTTCTGTGATTTTCCCATTCCCCGTACCAAATATGTTTTCCGGGACATTTCTTTACCGTAAAATATTTTGTTAAAATTTCTTCGGCAATATCATCATAGTATTTCACCAGATTTTCATCATACGACTCATTCCCCAAACCCATTATCTTCTTTGTATATTCCTCATCCGATACTCCGGCTGTATATACGATAGGAACAATATTCGTATCATTCTGAAATATTCCCATAGCTTTTTCTATAACCGTTCAGCCCGCAACTTTCCCCACTGGCAACGGGACAGCTCTGGGCTGAAAATATTTTCTTTAGGAGCCCTTATAAAATCGCCAGTGCTTAGCCAGGTACTTTCGAGCTTAGCACTGCTGCGTTTTTATAGAGCGAGAGCGTGACGACGTAGAAATATTTTCTGCCCAGAACTGTCCCGTTGCCAGTGGGGAAAGCTGCGGGCCAAACGGTTACCCTTTCCCTCCTTTCGGCAGATACTGCACCGCAATCCGGTTCTCCGGCTTTACATCACAAAAATAAATAACGATCAAGAACATCCACTCTAAAGGCTTCATCAGCAGATAGACCAAATCAGCAGCCCACTTTGTCCGTATAAGCACTGCAATGGGAAATCCATAGGTATCATAAAAATGTCTTACATGCTTATGGAAGCCCGGTGTTTTTTCTTCCAGGATCTGCTCAAAGGCATTTGCAATGCACAACTGGCGGTTCACCACGATTGTATTCCCATGGCGTTCTCCCATCCGGATAGGCTTTACCAGCTTTTCATGACCACATGCTGCAACCGTGCATAAATAATGACCGTGGTGTGAAGGAAGATTTGGCGGCGCTGTCTGTTGGGATAACTGCCACTGGGCCGTTTCCGTAAAGACCTTAATCACATAATCGGGCTTTTGCCCAAACAACAAAAGTATACAAAGCAAGATTCCTAACAAAGGCCACATGAGCAAAAATGCCAATACCGGCCAATTGGCTGCATTCATAAGCTTTTTATTCAGGAAATTCCATACGGTTTTCTCTTCTAATGCCTCCCTCTCCTGCTCTTTTTGCTCTTTCATGGCATTCCATTCATAAATCTTTAAGCGGATAATCTTTATGGAAATCATAATGAAATTAAACGGGAGCAGGCATAATAGAACATTTGTCCAATCTGATCCTAAAAGCAAATACTCTCCTCCCAAAAACTGTATGCACCACATAACACTTTCAAATACTCCAAGATACATTGCAGCCATTGCCGATACAATCACAAGAGGCGGCGTCTTTTCCACCTTGAGCCGGGAAAGCACAAAATATCCAACTCCTCCTGCCAGACACAAAACAATAAATGTGGGCACTGCTCCCGTCCACAAGGGCTGATGAACCTGTGGATCATATAATTGTTTTGACCATTCTGCATCCCATGAGATATCAGATAATATCCAAGCATATATCCAGCTATACAGCAGACCTAATAAAATGGTAATATACTCAAACCGTCTCACCGATTTTTTATGGTGTTCCGTTTTGGGCAGACGAAACACAGAAACGATATTGATAAGTGTTAATACCCCCGGATATACGACACACGCTCCGGTAATGAATATAACCACTAAAAGCTCAAATATGTCTATGAAAGTGAAAGCGGTGGGCATAAGACCTTCCCCCGCTCTCATAGCTTTATCTAAAATATAGAGAACCAGCCCAAGCCCCATTGAAAAAACAATGGAGCTAAAGACAGGTCTTCTCTTCATATAAGAAATCACTTTTTCCATTCTTCTCTTTATTTACCTTAGAATCCCATTTTTTTGTAAATATCAAAGCCGTCAAAGGTTGCAAAATAATCCTTTGGTGTTTCCGCCCGGCGGATCAACTGTACGCTGCCATCTTCTTTTAATAAAAGCTCTGCGGATTTTAATTTTCCGTTATAATTATATCCCATGGCAAAGCCGTGGGCTCCTGTATCATGGATTACAAGCAGGTCGCCTATGTCAATCTTTGGAAGCATTCTGTCAATGGCAAATTTGTCATTATTTTCGCATAAGGAACCGGTAACATCATATTTGTGGTCACAAGGCTCGTTTTCCTTTCCCATAACAGTAATATGATGATAAGCGCCATACATGGCAGGACGCATTAAATTCACGGCACAGGCATCACAGCCGATATATTCCTTATGAGTATGCTTTTCGTGAATGGCGGTGGTCACAAGATGTCCGTAAGGACCCATCATGAACCTTCCAAGCTCTGTATAAATTGCCACGTCTGAAAGACCTGCAGGCACAAGAATTTCTTCAAATACTTTTCTGACGCCTTCCCCGATCACTTTAATGTCATTTGGCTCCTGCTCCGGACTGTATGGGATTCCGATACCGCCGGACAGATTGATAAAGCTTAAGGAAACTCCTACTTCCTCTTTCAGCTTCACTGCCGTCTCAAAAAGAGTCCTTGCCAGAACCGGATAATATTCATTGGTAACCGTATTGCTTGCAAGGAAGGAATGGAGCCCGAACCGTTTTACTCCCTTTTCCTTTAAAATGCGGAAGCCTTCAAAAAGCTGCTCTGTGGTAAAGCCATACTTGGCATCCCCTGGATTGTCCATAATATCCGTGCTGATTTTAAATACTCCTCCCGGATTATAGCGGCAGCTTAAAGTTTCTGGCAGCTTACCAAGTGTTTTTTCCAAAAATTCAATATGGGTAAAGTCATCTAAGTTGATGGTAGCGCCGATTTGATCTGCATAGACAAATTCACTTGCCGGCGTAGCATTGGAAGAAAACATAATATCCTCTCCCCTTACTCCCATTCCGTTAGAAAGCATCAGTTCAGTCATGGAGGAACAGTCACAGCCGCAGCCATATTCCCTTAATATATCAATTAAAAAAGGATTGGGAGTAGCCTTTACTGCAAAAAACTCCTTAAAGCCCTTATTCCATGAAAATGCCTCCTTTAAAGCCTGCGCATTCTTCCGAATGCCCTTTTCATCATAAATGTGGAATGGTGTTGGATAGGTCTTAATAATCTCGTCCAACTGTTCCTTTGTTACAAATGGTGTCTTGTTCATTTTTTCTCTCCTCATGTATTTCTATTTTTCAGGCAGTCCCTGCCTGTTTTCATGCATTATCTGTTTCCAGTCTGTCCCTGCTTTCTTACCGTCCACAAAGATTTCCCGTCTTAACTATATTTCTACAAACATATTCTCATGAAATGTTCTCGATCTGCCAGTCAATCTCTTCGATTCCATGCTCCTTTAAAAAAGCATTGGTCTTACTAAAAGGTCTGCTTCCGAAAAATCCCCGGTAAGCGGATAAGGGGCTTGGGTGAGGCGCCTCCAAAATCAGATGATTGGGATTATTCAGCATTGCCTTTTTCTTTTGTGCGGGGCTTCCCCATAGGATGAACACAATGGGCCTGTCCTCTTTATTGAGCACTTCAATAGCTGCATCCGTAAACTGCTCCCAGCCCAGTCCCCTGTGGGAATTGGCCTGATGGGCACGGACGGTAAGCACCGTATTCAGCATAAGCACTCCCTGCTTAGCCCATTTTACCAGATAGCCATTATTGGGTATATAGCAACCAAGGTCATCCTGCAATTCCTTATAAATATTTACCAAAGAGGGCGGAATCTCCACATCCGGCTTTACGGAAAAGCAAAGCCCATGGGCCTGGCCCACATTATGGTAAGGGTCCTGGCCGATAATCACTGCTTTTACCTGATGAAGCGGTGTAAAATGAAAAGCATTGAAAATATCATCTGCCGGCGGAAAAATCACATGGGTACTGTATTCCTCCTTAATTTTTGTAAATAGTTTCTTATAATAATCCTTATGGAATTCCGGTGTCAGCGGTTCCAGCCAGTCATTGCTTATTGCTGCCATCTGCCTTTTCTCCTTCCCATTGCTGCAAATCAGGTTATTTTATAATCTTACGGAAACATCCCTTTGTCTTAAGTATTTTTTTACCTGCTCCACAGACAGTTCATTAAAATGGAATAAGGAAGCTGCCAGCGCCGCATCCGCTCTTCCTTCCGTCAATGCATCATAAAAGTGGGACAGTTCCCCGGCTCCTCCCGAAGCGATGACCGGAATGGATACGTTTTCGGAAATCGTCCTTGTAAGCTCAATGTCATAGCCCGCTTTGGTTCCGTCACAATCCATGCTTGTTAACAAAATTTCTCCGGCTCCCAGTTCATTCGCTTTCATGGCCCATTCCACCGCATCGATTCCCATATCAATCCTGCCGCCGTTTTTGTATATGTTCCATCCAGTTCCATCCGCCCGCTTTTTAGCATCAATGGCAACAACCACACACTGGCTTCCAAACTTGTCTGCTGCCTGGCTGATTAAATCCGGATTGTTGATGGCGGAAGAATTGATGGAGATTTTGTCCGCACCTTCCCGAAGCAGCGCTTTAAAATCTTCTACTGTCCGTATACCACCACCCACGGTAAAAGGAATAAACACCTTTTCCGCCACCTTCCTAACCATATCCACTACGGTATTTCTGGCATCGCTTGAGGCGGTAATGTCCAGAAATACCAGTTCATCCGCCCCTGCCTTGTCATAGGCTGCCGCAATTTCCACCGGATCGCCGGCATCCTTTAAATTCACAAAGTTCACGCCCTTTACCACACGGCCTCCATGTACGTCCAGGCATGGGATAATCCTTTTTGTATGCATGCTTATTCCTCCCTGCCTGTCTCAATAAAATTCTTCAATATCTGCAGTCCCACAGCCGAACTTTTTTCAGGATGGAACTGACAGGCAAACACATTGTCCTTTTCCACGGAAGCATGAATCAGTGTGCCATATTCCGTTGTGGCAGTTACGATATCCTCTTCTTTTGCTTTCAGGTAATAGGAATGGACAAAATAAACATAGGCTTCCTCCGAAATTCCCCGAAACAGTCTTCCAGCATTTGGAAACTTTAAGGAATTCCAGCCAATATGGGGAATTTTCAAATCCTGTTTTTCCGGTATTCTTAAAATTTCACCCTTTAATATGGAAAGCCCTTCCACGCCCTTACTTTCTTCACTTCTTTCAAACAAAAGCTGCAGTCCGAGACAAATGCCAAGGAAAGGGGTCTTTTGCTCTACTACCTGATTGATGACTTCATAAAGCCCGTATTTGTGAATCTTTTCCATGGCATCCCCAAAGGCACCCACTCCCGGCAATATGACTTTATCGGCATGTAAAATCGTATCCTTGTCTCTGGTAGTCACTGCTTCCTCTCCAAGAGCCTGCAGCGCTTTTTCCACACTTTTTATGTTTCCTGCATCATAATCGATGATTGCTATCATATTCTGTCTCTCCTACGTCCTCTTACATTATGACCATTCTTTTCTTACATAGATTCGGACTGTTTCCGCATACCTTATTCCTCCGGCTGCTCCCCTTCGTCCGAACGATAAGCCGGAACGCTTCCACCGGTTATTTCCTCATTGCTTCCTGCTATTCTTGTTACCTCTTCCGTATAGACTGCATCGTCCGCAATGGAAATCAGCACGCCTGCCTGATCTTCCGTCACCCCATACAAATATTCCAGATTGTCCAGAAGATCCTGATGAATTTCATCTAACTCCTTGGAAATGCCCTGTTCCTGTGCCTCCGCCTGAAGCTGAATATATAAGCTGCAGCCTTCCAACAGTGCATTCAGGGCTTCCGTTTCTTTTCCCATTTTATGATAATTTACAAAGGAATCGTATTTTCTTTGCAGTCTCATAAGAATCGTTGCTTTTTCCAGCATCAGGCTGTCGCTGTTGTTTAAGTTTTTGCCCAACAGATTCTCATATGCGGTTTTATAGTCCTCATTATAATATGCCTTTCTTGCATCCCGCAGGGAAAACATCTCTGGAAGCAGCATAGCTGGGATGAGCAACAGTATCATGACCGAGAAGCACATTACAAAAATCCGAATGACCATCTTTTTCGGAAGCTTATTTCCGTCCTCTTTGGAAGGTGCTTCCTGCTTTTTCTCCTTTGGCTGCTTTTTGACCTTCTTGGGCTTCTTCTTTTTCTTATTCTTTTTATCTTCTTCTTCCAATTCGTCTAAAATAGCTTCGTTTTCTTCACTTGCAGGCCCTTTTCCTTGTTTCTGTTTCTTCTTCTCTTTCTTATTTTTCTCCTTTTTCGGTTCTTCCTCCTCTTCTTCTTCCTCCTCCAGGAGGAAATCCATAAGATTGCTGAAAAATCCGCTTTTTTTAGGCTCTTTCTCCCGAATTTCTCCTGCTTCATTTATTGCGGCTAAATCAAGGAGTCCCTCTTCCGTCATCTCAAGGCTTGACAGTTCTTCCTCTATTCCTTCCTTTTTTGGCTCTTCACTGTCTTGTGCCTTTTTCTTTTTTCTTTTTCCAAACCATCCCTTTTTTTCTTTCTTGTTCACCGGCTTTTCTTCCAATGGCGGTTCTGCAGCCTGTTCTACAGGAGCCTTCTTTTGACTTTCCTCTTCTTCCTCATCTATTGCATCCATTGCAAAAATATCAATTTCATCGGATTCTCCACCATTTACATGCTCCGCCTGCTGGGATTCTCCTGACTCCGGCATATTCTCCAGCAAAGCAAGCATATCATCATCCAACATGTTCCCGCCGTCAGACTGGCTGAGCAGTTCATTGATTTCCGCTATTTCGTCATCTTCTCCTGCCAATCCGTCCCAGGACTCTTCTGCCGCATCTCCTGATTCTGCCGCAAAAAAATCTGGCAAAGGCTGCTCTTCGTTTTCACTCCCTATCAGCAAATCTTCCGGTAATTCTTCTGCGTTCCCTAACCCCGCTAATAATTCTTCCAGGGATTCCTCTGAATCTGCCACCAGATTTTCCGGCTGTTCTTCCGGTTCCTCTTCCGGAATTCCTGCATCCATTAAAACATCTTCAGGCTTCTCTTCCAACCCTTCCATTTTTTCTGCTTCCGCTAATAAATCCTCTATGGAAGCTTCTTCCTGCACTTCTTCCGAAATCAAATCATCATTTGCTGCTTCTCCGGCACCGGCAAACATAGCCTCAATTTCTTCGGGGCTTAAAGCCTTATTAGGATCAAAAGATTCCTCTTTTGGATGTTCTATCTCTTCTCCACTTCCTATTGCTGCTTTTAGCAGACCGTCTAAATACTCCTCATTTGATTGCATATAAACCTCCTGGCAACTATTGCTTTGCTTTTATATAGTCTAACATAACCTACAGATTTAGACAAATAAATTCACAAAAAATTCTTTACTGTTACATGAAATAGAATTTCCCTTTTCCTTTAATTCCTCCGCAAGCTGATACCATGTTCCATGTATACGGTGAAAATCTGCCTTTTTATTAAAGTATGCCATTTTCTCAAATGGCCATCTGATTACAGAAGGATAGGAAAAGTCTACACCTGCTTCCACAATACAGACCCTTCGGTTCAACATCCCCTGAAGCCACTTTGTATATTTCTCCCACATTGGCAGATAGGCAGCTTCATTATACCGCTGTACATGAATGGTATTCCATTCCAGCGTTTCCCCGCAGCAAGGACATGTAAAAGGAGAACACTTCTCTAAATGCCCCTCAAGAATTGCTTCCGTCAGCTCCTGCTCCATTTCTTCCTTCCATGGATACAATTTCTCCGTGCAGCCTGCCCGGCATTGCAGCTTCTCCATATTGCCACAGGGCGCTACGATTCTGTCTTCTGCCAGTCCGCTCTTATAAATCATGCCATCTGTGCAAAGTGTAACAATAAAATAATTTTTCCCTTCTAACAGCTTTGCAAGGGAAGCATATGCTTTTTCTGTTTTCAAATGTTTCTCCTGCCTTAGCCAAATCCGCTTTAAAAAAGGCTCCATCCACAAATATTCCCGATTCCTATCTGCTTCCTGCCATTTTCTATATAAATCCCATTGGACAAAATCCTCTTCCTCTATATGAAATTCTGTTCCAAGCCCAATCAACACAAGCTGGGATTCCTTTATATCGTTTAGCAGCTTCCGCTTTTTTTCTGTCATCACGACTCAACCACTTTCTAAAAGATAAGCCGAAAACAAAGTTTTCGGCTTATCTGCTTTTCTTTTTATGCTTCTTATAATACAAGCTTATCAATGATTTTTACCAGATTTCCTATTTCCGGCTTTGACAACTGTGCATCCGCCCCTAAAGATTCACCTTTTCTACGCATATCATCATTTACCAGAGAAGAAAAGATAATAATTGGTATATCTTTCAGTTCGCCATCTTCTCTAATCAGCCTGGTAAGGCGGTGTCCATCCATTAACGGCATTTCAATATCCGTAATCACGCACTGCACATGCTCTTCCAATGTGCCCTTCGCTTTACAGTCACAAATAATGTCCCATGCTTCCTGCCCGTTTTCTGTATGAATCAGATTGTGGTAGCCTGCTCTTTTTAAAGAATCTACAATCAGCTTATTTAATAACGGAGAATCTTCCGCAATTAAAATAGGCACATCATTTCTCGTCCTTTCTCCAAGGGCATCGATTTCCGTTATTTTCAGACCTGTTTCCGGATTGATGTCCGCAACTATTTTTTCAAAATCCAAAATAATAATCAGTTTGCCGTTCATTTTGATAATGCCGGTAGAGACCCCGTCCTCTGAATTGGATATGGTCGCATCCGGTTTGATAATCTCCGTCCATGAAACTCTATGTATGCCGACTACCTGTTCAACATGAAAAGCAATATCCAGCTTGTTGAAATTGGTAACGATAAAAAGCCCGCCTTCCTCGGACTGCCCTCTCTGAAGACAGTTTTTCAGGTCAATCGCCGTAATCATAGTATCACGGGGCATAAATATACCTTCAATGCTGGGATGGGAATTAGGTACCGGAGTCACCTGCTGATAATTGATGATCTCACGAATCTTTGCTACATTGATACCATATGAATTTCCAGCCAGGCGAAATTCTAATACTTCAAGCTCATTGGTGCCATTTTCCAAAAGAATGTTTGTATCCATTTTGTCCACCTCTCATATTCTCTAAAATGAATTTTCCTTCTCGCATGTCTTATTGGCATTATAACATAATTTATTTAAAAAA
>CAMWWJ010000116.1 GCA_947177925.1 uncultured Lachnospiraceae bacterium | reverse complement strand
ATACAAAACAGCATATATAAAATCATTTAAAAGTGAGGTGATAATTTTCTGTGCGGATAATTCCAGCTTTAAGATTCCTGCTGAATCAAAAACAAATTCGGACATTGCGCCTTTTAAGATTTCTATGGAATACTTGTGAAATCCGTCGTCAAATAAGTCCTTACAATAATTTCCCTGCATAATATGTTTATAATTTTGTGAAAAACTATATGTAACAACGTATATTAACCATTGTTTTGTATATACAGTCCATTTCTGAAAATTAACAAGATCCTTTTCCCGACTGCGCTCTGAGGAGTTTATACGTTCTTCCAGATTATTAAATAATTCAATTGATTTTTTCTTTTTACTCTTATCCTCGTCAGGCAGTGCTTGTATTGATGCTTTATAATATTCTATAAATTGATCAACCGTAAACATCCCCTTCTTTAAAGCATCTTCCAAATCCGAAGTAGCATAAGCAATATCATCGGCAGCTTCCATGAGAAATGTCAACGGATGTCTGGCATAGGAACCATCCGAAAGTGCCGTTCCAGTATCCGCACATATTTCTTGGAATAAATCCTGTTCGGAATAAAAATAACCCAGTTTATGTAATTTCACATCTATACTGTCAGGATTTACACAATCAGAATTTAATCCTTTTTCTGTATGAAATTTATACGGAACAAAATTTTTTGTGGCTTTATCATATCACAAACATATTCACTGTTCAAACTTTTATCTTGTTTCGTTTTTGTCAAGTAATCATTGTCAATTTACCACTCTTTTTTCTTTGTGACATTTAAAAACCGAGGAGCAAATCACACTCCTCGGCTTTTAGTAAATTAAATTTAGTTTTGGCGCAGGCGTTCTATAATACTCGTCTTACTAATCTGCTTATAAAGCAATGCAGGTATTAAGATTGTCAGAATGATAAGACACGGATATATCACTAACATAGGCCACATCACGAAACGGTAAGTAAAGAACCAGATACCGTCAGAAATACCTTTCACAATTATGATTGAAAACAATGTCCCAAATACAGCAGAGGCAAAAACTGTTCCTACCGAATAATACAGTCCCTCACAGGAAATCAACTGCTTTAACTGCTTTCCTGTCATACCGATGCTTTGCAACATGGCAAATTCTTTTCTTCTGGTAATAATACTTGTCAATACAGAGTTCACAAAATTAACAATTCCAATAAAGCCAATCACAATACTTAAAGTTCCACCGATTGTTACAATTAGCGAAGTCAGATTTTCAAAAGAACTTACATATGTTTCCCTACAATCAAAATCCATACTTGGCTCTATATCTTTTACATAACTGTCTAAAAATTCTTTCATCTGAGTATCTGTGCCATCCTTTACATTAAAGGGAAAGCTGACAAGATGCGGTGAAGTGCAAAGTGGCAGATAATTTTCGGTTGGCATATAAAATCGTGACGCGCCTGTATTCCGAGTAGTAGCCGTATTTTCATTTACACAGACTTTTGCCATTACGATAAGTTCAAAATGATTATCAGTAGTACTTGAAAGTCCGTCCATCCCAACATGATTAAAACGAATCGTATCGCCTACCTTGATATCTGGATTGTCAATCATATTTCCGTTATCATCACATTCTACATTAAGCAAAACATATTTTCCCGTTTTAAGAGCCTGCCAGTCTATCGTTCCTTCTATAATATCCATGTTTTTTAGCAGGAAGTCATCTGCTCCGTAAAAATCCACAAGCGGGTTATCATTTTCATCAGTATTGTAATTTGAAAAAACACTGTTTTCAGTAGAAAAAGCTTCTTCTAACACACGGGTTGTATATAATTTTCCTCCCGCTTCAAAGCAGTCGCTTTCCATTACTGCTTCTACAAATGATTCCGACAAATCATGGCTGCTCGTTTCATATCGAAACTGAAAATAATCCGCACTAGAAATTACAAAATCAGTATTTACAAACTTTGCAATATATTTATTTATATCAAAGCCGCTGGAAAAAGTGAATACTGTATTGAACAGTACCAACGATAATGTCATGGAAACAATTACGAGTATTGTACGTTTACGATTCCTTCCTAGATTTGCCAACGCCATACGATGGATTTTTGCCCCATGTGTAGAATTTTTCAGTATATTTTTCTTTCCACTAAATGCAGATACATCATTTTCTGTATATCTAATGGCTTCAATCAGAGATACTGTCCCTGCGATTTTGGCAGGTTTTCGTACACTAATCAAAACGGTAAAGATTGCAAACGCAGCCGCTCCTATAAAAATTAGCGGGTTGGCAGTTACAGTTATGCCTGCATCAGCAGTATAAATTGTTCCATTCATTAAAAATGGTACTAATGCACGTCCTAGAAAGAATCCAATCAGCAAACCAATGGGAACTCCTATCAGAGAAAGTTTAACTGCCTGACAGTTAATCATCTTTTTTATCTGCTGCTTCGTCGTTCCTAAGGTCTTTAATTGTCCATAGGACTGAATATCTTGTATTACTGATATTTGAAAAATATTGTAAATAATCAAATATCCAGTAATTATTATCAAAAGTATGCCTGCTATACCAGAAATGAGCAGCATAGGATTTTCAAACAGATTAGAGCTTTGGTATGCAGGACTGACACGTGCAATAATATAGTTTTCTTCAATCTGGCTTCCTCCCATTGTGTCGCAAGTATAGCCTGTTTCGGAAAGCAATTCATTTAATTTTGATTCTATATCGCCTTTCCCACGAAACATGATATAGGCAGTCACAATACCCGAATAGTCATTATCAACAGGATATGTGTATGTCAGAATGTCAGAACGACTTTCAACAAAGGCTTCAGAAACAATAATTCGCCCAATATTACTCAAGCTGTCTGTTTCCCAAAATCCACAGAGAATAAAATCCGCCTCATATTCTATTCCTTTAATTTCATATTTTAGAGAAACGATTTCACCAATCTCCGCTTTTACTCCTAATGCCTCCAATGTTCTTGTGTCTGCAATAATCTCATTTTGGGATTCTGGTTTATGACCTGTTGTCGGCTCATAACGGGCAAACTCTAAAGCAGTATCATCCATATACCACAAATCAGAACGCCACTTTTCCAATCCTTCATTCTTCAAGCGGTAGGAAACCGCTTTTGTGTAGGCAATCTTTTCAATGAGAGAATTGCCCTCAATATTGTTATAAATATCATCACTAATATAGTTTAAAACCGCCTGTCCATCACCGCCCGCCTTTCTGATATTTTGCTCCTGTACGGTGTCAATCAATCCAGAACCTAATGTAAAAATCGTAGTAAATAGTATCGTAGTCAATATGATTGCAATTACTGCAATTATATTTCTGCTCTTGTTTGATTTGAAATAACGGTTTGACAGCTTCTTAATAACAGGGCAATTGTTATTGCCAAATAAAATATCACTCATGCTTTGCCTCCTTTACTCTGAAATTCTGCCATCTTCAATACGAATGATGCGGTCTGCAAGTTGAGCGATTTCGTTGTTGTGGGTAATCATCACTATTGTTTGATTAAATTTATTGCTTGTGATTTTCAAAAGTCCCAGAACATCATTGCTCGTCCTGCTGTCAAGATTTCCTGTCGGCTCATCCGCCAAAATAATTGCGGGCTTTGAAACTAAAGCCCTGGCTATCGCCACACGCTGTTGCTGTCCTCCAGACAGATTGTTTGGCATATGATTCAACTTATCTTTTAGCGCTAATATCCCTACAACATCATCCATGAACCTCTGGTCTACGCTATCTCCATCCAATTCTACAGGTAATACAATGTTTTCATACACATTGAGAACAGGGACAAGATTATAATTCTGGAATATAAATCCGATATTTCTCCTGCGGAAAATCGTAAGTTCTTCATCTTTCAGCCCTGATAACTTTTTTCCTCTGACTTCCACATTGCCAGAAGTAGGATTATCCAGACCTCCCATCATATTCAGCAAGGTAGATTTTCCGCTGCCAGATGTTCCGACAATAGCAACAAACTCTCCCTCGTTAATCGTAAGAGTTATGCCATCTAACGCTTTCGTAATGTTCGGCTCAGTACCATAGTATTTCTTTAATTCTGCCACTTGTAAAGTGCTCATAAAAAACACCGTCCTTTCGTTTTGATGGCTATAGTATAAAATTCAATTCTCGCAGAAATGTCACGGTATCAAAAAAATTTGAATCTCAATTCTCGCAGTTTGGTGACATTTCACTTTTAGTGGGCAGGCAGAAATACAGAAAAAGTTGCTCCCTTTTGCGGACTTGAAGCTACTTTCACATACCCTCCCTGCATAGTAATGATTTCTCTGGTCAAATACAAACCTATCCCTATCCCGTCTATATTGTGAACTTCGCTTTCACGGTAAAAGCGTTTGAAAATTTCTGCATGATGCTTTTCTGGAATGCCTTTTCCATTGTCGGAAATATCAATTTTCAAATACATTTCCCATTTTTCCACTTTGATACGAATCATCCCACCTTTTTGCGTATACTTTACTGCATTATCCAAAATATTGAACAATGCTTCGCTCGTCCATTTTCTATCATGAGTAACCTCTATACTTTCTGGACAATGTACCAAAACCTCAATATTTTTCTTTTCAGCATTTAATATAATCCCACCTAATGCGGCTGCAAGAGTATCATATATCGGTTGCTTTTTCTTTTCCAAAGAAATAATCCCTGTTTCCAGTCGCGATGTCTTTATTAGTGCCTGCATAAGAAAATCAAGCTTGTCAAGCTGTCCTCCCATTGCAGAAAGAAACTCTTTCCGCTTTTGCTCTGCCACATCCTGCTCTAATAAAGTTGTTTCTATCATTTTTAGATTGGCTATCGGTGTCTTAACTTGATGCGACACATCAGAAATCAATTCCTGCAAGTCCTCACGTTCCCTGGCTATACTCTGACGATTTTCACGCATCACACCATATAATCGGAATAGTCGATGATTGATTTTATAAAAAAGGGTTTCTTCTTCAGCAAACAGGGAATTTTCTATATTGTCCTGCAGCATTTCGTCAAGCTGTCTGCATAACATATCTGAAAAAGCCGTCAGCTTTTTGCGGACAATAGCAATAAAAGAAAATATGCAGACAAAAACAAAGACTGCTAAAACTACAATAACATAAATCGTAGATGTACTATCTGTCAACAAATAAAGTAAGACAGCAGTTGCTGTAAAAAACAAAACAAGTAAAACACTTATGATTGCACATAACCTGTTAATGGAGAACTTTACTGCTTTCATTTCCGTAGTCCTCCAATCCACATATAACCCATGCCATATACTGTTTTTATATATTGAAAATTATCTGTTTCAATTTTTCCTCTAATACGGCTAATGGCACAAGTCAATGCGTGTTCATCAACAAAATTCTCATCAACATCCCATAACTTTTCCAATAAAATACGCCTTGTTAAAACAATTTGCGTATTTGACGTCAATATTTTTAAAATACGATATTCCATAGCTGTGAATGAAATGTCTTCCCCTGCAAGTGTGGCACTCATATCTGAAAAATTAATAAACAGATTTCCATCATCATAGCAATCATTGTTGTTTTGTTTTTGGATACGAGAAAGTAGTGCTGACACTTTTTTCTGAAAAACACTCATAGGAAACGGCTTTGTCACATAGTCATCTGCACCTAATTCAAATCCTTTTAATTGGTCGCTCTCCAAGTCACGAGCAGTCAAAAATATTACGGCTATATCTGGATTATTCTTTTTTATCTCGCTACATAAATCAAAACCATTCCCATCTGGCAAATTCACATCAAGCACAACAAGCACATACTTTTCTTCTGTAAAAAACTGTGCCGCTGTCCTCTTTGTCAAAGCACTGTCCACATCATAGCCCGCTATGGATAAATTGTAACATAATGTATTATTTAAAAGTTTATCATCTTCAACAACAAGTATCCGCATACAATCACGCCTCGTTTTTCAATTATTCTATCATTCAAATGTCGCAGAATTCTCACAGAACATACCTTTTTATTAAATAGTATATCTGTTTAGACGCACCATATCAATAAACCGCATATGAATTTTATGCGTACAAAAAGATATACTGCCGCTAATGCCAAACATACCTGAAAATGCAGTAAAAGTCAAAAACAATGGCGATGAGAGAAATTTGTTGAAAACAATTTCTTTTTGCATGGTCGGACGGTCTCCATTCTCGATAATCTGCCCAGGTATCAGACACTGTTGCAACGAAAGATTATCATCCACATCTGCCATAACCTTTTGATATAGGCGGTTTCCAAGAATACGTATTTCTAAGGTCAGACAATCACTATCCATATAGTCCAACATCTTCTGGATGCGTACTTGGGCATTCATTTGTATGCGCATAGCTTCGGCTTTAGGAAAAGCGTCGAAATGACGGAATAAATATTCAACAAAATCGTCTCTTGACAATTCACCCCTCTTGTGATAATATGCAAAAGTCGAACAGCTCAAAGAGCGTAGAATCACGACGATTCTGCGCTCTTATTTTTTTGTTCTTCGTAGTTTTCAGGCAGCTTTCTCTCTGATAAAGACTCCAAAATTTAATCTTTCAGGAGGAATTTTATACTATGAATCAGTCAGAAAACAGTCAATTCTTAGGGAATGAGAAGATCTCAAAGCTGATGCTGAAATTTTCCATCCCCTGCGTACTCTCTCTTTTGGTGAGCGCACTCTATAATATTGTTGACCAGATTTTTATCGGCAACAGTGAATTAAGCGCTTTGGGAAATGCAGCCACCGGTGTGGTATTTCCGATTTTTATTATTGCACAGGCTTTTGCATGGTGCTTTGGTGACGGATGTGCTGCTTACCTCAACATCTGCCAGGGTAAAAAAGATACTCAGTCCGCCCATAAAGCAATCGGTACCGGCATTGTGGTAACCTTGTTTGCGAGCCTGGTACTAATGGCGATTTTTTTCCCGCTGAAAATACAGCTTCTAACCTTGTTCGGCGCCTCGGGAAACAGCATTGGTATGGCAGTGGAATATTTCAATATTATTCTGGCATTTTTCCCCGCGTATATGTTATCTAATATGATGAATGCAGTCATCCGTGCAGACGGAAGTCCTGCATGGTCAATGGCTTCCATGCTGCTTGGCGCAATCATCAACATCATTTTGGATCCTGTATTTATTTTTGGCATGCACTGGGGCATGACGGGAGCTGCTCTTGCAACCATCATCGGGCAATGTGTTTCTTTCATCATCAGCCTGATTTATTTCTTCCGTACAAAAACCTTTAAGCTCGCAAGCAAAAGTTTTATTCCTGATTTCAAAGCATTTTCAGGAGCGTTAAAACTGGGAGCTTCTTCCTTTATTACACAGATGACTATTGTAATTATTTCCATGGTCTGCAACATTATGCTGGCAAAATACGGAGCAATGTCGCAGTATGGCGTGGATATCCCCATTGCAATTATCGGAATTGAAAGCAAGGTTTTTACCGTTGTTATTAACTTAGTTGTTGGAATCGTGCTTGGATGTCAGCCAATTATCGGTTACAATATCGGTGCAAAGAAATATGACAGAGTCAAACAGTTATATAAGTCAATCCTTATGTGTACGGTTATCATCGGTCTCGTATCCACATTGCTGTTTGAGTTTGCTCCAAGGGCCGTTGTTGGTATTTTCGGACAGCCTACAAATATTCCGAATCCCGAAGACTATTGGATTTTTGCACAAAAAACGTTCCGTATTTTCCTTTTACTTGTTACGTTTACCTGCACCATAAAAATGACCTCTATTTTTTTCCAGGCGGTGGGAAAACCGATACAGGCAGTAGTTGCCTCTATGATTCGGGATATCGTCTGCTTTATTCCGCTGATTCTCATCCTTCCCGCTTTCTTTGGTATCGAGGGCATTTTATATGCTGCACCCATTGCCGACTTCATTGCCATGATGGTAGCGGCTTCCCTGACTGTTGCCTATATGAGAACACTAAAAGTTGAAGCTGCCCCAGAGGAAAAGGATGTGATCATCAAGTCTTCCCAAAAAGGTGTTATTATCACCATTGCAAGAGAACATGGCTCTTTGGGAAAACAAATCGGCAAGCTTGTTGCAGGAAAGCTGGAAATCCCCTTCTATTATAAAGAAATGACAGCGCTTGCTGCACAGGAAAGTGGATTAGATAAGGAGTTTATTTCCAATCTGAATGCCAATTCTCCAACCTTAATGCACGATTTGTATTTAAGCACCAACGTGATACAGCAGGCGGTGATTGCACAGGATAAAGTCATACGCAAAATTGCTGACCATGGAAGCTGCGTAATTGTAGGAAGAGCTGCAGATTATGTTCTGCGTGATTATGCTGATACTGTAAGAATTTTCATTTATGCGCCAAAAGAAATAAAAATACAGCGGGTTATGGAGGTTTACGGAGACAGCCGGGAAGCTGCGGTCAAAAACATCCATCGCTCTGACGAAGCAAGAGCCGCTTATTACAAAAACATCTCTGGAAATACTTGGGGAGACAGGAAAAATTATGAACTGCTTGTAGACAGCTCTGCCGGTCTTGAAGCTTGTGCAGATGTTATATGTGAGTACATTCATTCTGCCAAAAACAATTAAATGATGATAACAGGAGTAGCTTTTCTCCTTATAAAAATTCCACCTGTCATCAGGCAAAACTGCCTTGTTGACAGGTGGAATCTTTTTACTATCCCGCCTTTGTTAAAACCATGTCCCCGTAAGTTCTTTCAAACTTCTGATTGGGGATTATACATTGCAGCACCGTCAATCCCCTATATAATATCAATAGGTCCCTGCTGTCCTTCTTCCTTTGCATCAGACCCGGCACTTTCCCCTTCGGCGACCTCCGATTCTTCTGTCTCTTCCGCCGGGCGAAGCTGGGTCCGGTTCTCACTTACGATATCATAACAGCCTTTTAGAGACATAATCAGATTCTCATACTTGGCATTGGCAACATCCATGGAATGGGAAATGATATTTTCCAGATTTCCAAGCAGATCATCTGTATACTGTACGGCAGCATCCCTCATGGCATTGGCCTCTATGGTGGCGCTGTCTAAGATTTCCTGTGCCTGATTGGTGGCAAGGGCTACGATTTCATTGGCCTGGGCATATGCCTGCTGCATGATTTCGTGCTCATTGATCAATTCGTTTGTATGTACCGTCGCTTCATTGATCAGCTCTTCCGCCTTTTCCCTTGCATCATTTAAAATAGCTTCCTTATTGCTGATAATCTTCTGATAACGCTTGATTTCATCCGGCGTCTTCATGCGAAGCTCTCGTAAAAGCTCGTCAATGGTCTCTTTATTTACGATAATCTTTGTATTGGAAAGAGTCTGATATTTACAGGAATCAATGTACTCTTCAATTTCATCAATCAACTGTTCTATTTTGCTGCTCATGGATAGCCTCCTTATCTATGCTTATGACCGTATTTCTCGTAAATCATTTCTGCTACAAAATCCGGAACACACTGGGAAACATCTCCATGAAAGCTTGCGATTTCTTTTACGCTGGAGGAGCTTAAATATGCATACTCTAAACTTGTAGTCAAAAACACTGTATCTAAACTGCCCTTGGAAAGTGTCCTGTTCGTCTGGGC
>CAMWWJ010000115.1 GCA_947177925.1 uncultured Lachnospiraceae bacterium | reverse complement strand
TAGGAGACAGTCTGGGAGTATCAGATGCTGTAAACTTAATAAAACATTACAATCTATTGGAGGAAATAACATGGCTCAGTTATGGGGCGGACGTTTTACAAAAAATACAGATAAACTAGTATATGAGTTTAATGCGTCTATTTTATTTGATAAACGTTTTTTCAAACAGGATATAGAAGGAAGCATTGCTCATGTAGTAATGCTGGAAAAACAGGGGATTTTGACAAAGGATGAAAAAAATGCTATCGTAAAGGGATTGACGGAAATCCGGGAAGAAGTAGAAGCCGGAACTTTGTCCATTACAGAGGAATATGAGGATATTCACAGCTTTGTGGAGGCAAATTTGATAGAGCGGATTGGGGATGCCGGAAAGAAGCTCCATACCGGACGCAGCAGAAATGATCAGGTTGCATTGGACATGAAGCTTTACACTCGTTTGGAGGTGCTGCAGACAGATTTGCTTGTAAAAGAGCTTTTGCTTGTGCTTCAGGAGATTATGGAAAATCATCTGGATACCTACATGCCGGGCTTTACCCATCTGCAAAAAGCACAGCCTATTACATTGGCTCATCATATGGGCGCCTATTTTGAAATGTTTAAAAGAGACAGGCTTAGGTTAAAGGATATTTATTTCCGCATGAATTACTGTCCGTTAGGTTCCGGTGCTTTAGCAGGCACCACGTATCCCCTTGACCGGAATTATACGGCCTCCCTGTTGGGCTTTGAGGGACCTACCTTAAACAGTATGGATTCAGTGGCAGACAGGGATTATGTCATTGAGTTTTTAAGCGCCCTGAGCACGATTATGATGCACCTTAGCCGTTTTTCAGAGGAAATCATCATCTGGAATTCCAATGAATACGGATTTGTGGAAATTGATGATGCTTATTCTACCGGAAGCAGCATTATGCCTCAGAAGAAAAACCCGGATATTGCAGAACTGGTAAGAGGCAAGACAGGACGGGTATACGGTGCTCTTACTGCCATACTTACTACCATGAAGGGACTTCCCTTAGCATATAATAAAGATATGCAGGAGGATAAGGAGCTGACCTTTGATGCAATTGATACGGTAAAGAACTGTCTGACTTTATTTACCGGCATGATGCGGACTATGACCTTTAAAAAGGATGTAATGGAAAAAAGCGCCATGATGGGCTTTACCAATGCGACGGATGCTGCAGATTATCTGGTAAATAAGGGCGTGCCCTTCCGGGATGCCCATGGCATTATTGGCAGGCTGGTGCTTTACTGCATTGACAAGAATACATCCATCGATGCCCTTTCCATTGAGGAATTAAAGGAAATCAGTCAGGTGTTCGAACCGGATGTGTATGATGCCATCAGTCTGGAAACCTGTGTGAAAAAGCGGCTTACCATCGGTGCACCGGGCATGGATGCCATGAAGGAAGTGCTAAAGAGAAACAGAGAATATCTGGATGATGAGTGGCAGGATGATGAACCTACGGAATAGGCAGTGTGTACTGTTTATCATAGAAAAGAACAAAAATGAGGAGATTGGTTATGAGTGAAAAATTGAGAGTTGGAATTTTAGGCGGAACCGGAATGGTAGGACAAAGATTTATCTCTTTGTTGGAGGATCACCCATGGTTTGAGGTGACTACCATTGCAGCAAGCCCCCGTTCGGCAGGCAAGACATATGAAGAAGCGGTTGGCGGCAGATGGAAAATGACCACGCCCATGCCGGAAGCGGTAAAGAAGATTGTAGTAATGAATGTAAATGAAGTGGAAAAGGTGGCTTCTTCAGTTGACTTTGTATTTTCCGCTGTAGATATGACAAAGGAAGAAATCAAAAAAATCGAGGAAGACTATGCAAAGACGGAGACACCTGTAGTTTCCAATAATTCCGCTCATCGCTGGACGCCGGATGTGCCCATGATCATTCCGGAAATCAATCCGGAGCATACGGATGTGATCGAAGCACAGAAAAAACGGCTTGGTACAGAAAGAGGTTTCGTGGCGGTAAAGCCAAACTGCTCTATACAAAGCTATGCTCCCGCTTTATATGCATGGAGGGAATTTGAGCCTTACGAAGTAATCGCAACTACTTATCAGGCGATTTCCGGAGCAGGAAAAACATTTAAGGACTGGCCGGAAATGGTGGAGAATATCATTCCTTATATCGGCGGGGAAGAGGAGAAGAGCGAACAGGAGCCACTTCGTATTTACGGCAAGGTGGAAAACGGTGAAATCGTAAAGGCAAGCGAGCCGGCTATCAGCTGTCAGTGTATCCGTGTTCCGGTACTAAATGGCCATACTGCTGCAGTATTTGTAAAATTCAGAAAGAAGCCTACAAAAGAGCAGTTGATTGAAAAGCTGGTATCCTTCCGGGGCATGCCGCAGGAATTAGAGCTTCCAAGCGCTCCAAAGCAGTTTATACAGTACATGGAAGAGGACAACAGACCTCAGGTATCTATGGATGTGGATTATGAAAATGGAATGGGCGTTTCCATCGGAAGAATCCGGGAAGACTCCATTTATGATTATAAATTCGTGGGACTTTCCCATAATACGGTTCGTGGTGCTGCAGGAGGTGCAGTATTGTGTGCAGAGCTGTTAAAGGCAAAGGGCTTTATCAATAAAAAGTAAATGGAAATAAACAAAGCAACAGATTTTGAAGTGACGAGGGAGCTTGATTATGAACGAAGCACAATACCAACTGGACTTGCTTTTAGCAATGAACAAAAAATTAGCAGGCAATGAGAGAATGTACCGCATGATATGCGGTATGTCCTCCAATGCCTTTATCTATTACCATTTTCGGGAAAAAAGAATAGAAGTGTTAGGCTGTTTTGAAAAATTCTTTTCTTTTCAAGTACATTCCCTTATGGACTTGTCTCATTTGGTTGAAAGTGTCAAGGACGAGTTTCAGGCTCCCTTAAGAGAAATTATTTTTGAAGAAAAAAACGGTGTGGAATATGGAGAATGTGAGTGCTGCCTGTTAGATGGAAAGACGTGGCTGAAGTTTGAAGTAAGCATTACTTATGACGAACAGAAAAAGCCTTTGGAAAAGGCAATCCGCATAAGAGATGTCAGCAAGCTGAAAATGCAGAATGAAGAATTGCTTTATATGGCTTATTATGATACGATTACCGGTTTATATAACCGCAATTATTTCGTGCGCATGTTAAGCGAATGGCTTCGAAAAGCGGAAGAAGAGCAGGTGGTGGTATCGGTTCTTTGTATTGATATTGATGGCTTTAAAAAGGTAAATGACGGCCTTGGGATGATTGCGGGAGATGAACTGATTCAGAGCTTCGGACTGTTCTTAAAATCGGAATTTAAAAATGAAAATACTTTGATTGCCCACGTAAATAACGACTTGTTTTATATGGCCATTTATGATCCCATGGGTCTTCGCAGTGTGGAAAATATTTATAAGACTATCAGAGAAAAGTTAAAAGAGCCTTTTGTGTTATCCAGTACCTTATCCTTAAAGATAACCGTATGCGTAGGAGTAGCGGAATATCCGGAAGCAAGCAAAAACTCACTGGAGCTTATGAATTGTGCGGAAATCGTTATGTTTAAGGCCAAGTCTTTAGGAAAAGATAATATCCAATATTTTGAAGCGCCGATTTTAACTAGTTTTAAAGAAACCATCCAGTTGGAAAATAAGCTGGAAAATGCTTTAAGCGACCATGAATTCGAGCTGTATTATCAGCCGCAATATGATTCCAAAACGAAAAAGCTAAGAGGCGTGGAAGCGCTGATACGCTGGCGGGATGATCTTGGAAAAATGATCAGCCCCGGCGTATTCATTCCCATTGCAGAGCAAAGCGGCATGATTGTGCAAATCGGAACATGGGTATTGGAGGAAGGAATCAGCCGGTTTGCAAAGTGGAAGGAAAAGTATGATATGCCGCTGGTGATTTCTTTAAATATTTCCGCTATCCAATATAAGCGTCCGGATTTTGTATACAACCTTTTGAATATTTTAAAAAAGTACAAGGTAGACCCAAGTGAAATTGAATTGGAAATTACCGAAAGCGTGTTAATTGATGATTTTGAAAGCGTATTGGAAAAGCTCCATGTGTTAAAGGAATACGGTATCAAAATATCTTTGGACGATTTTGGAACGGGATTTTCGTCTCTGTCCTATTTGAAGGGGCTTCCAATTGATACGCTGAAAATAGACAAATCCTTCATTGATACGGTAATCTGCGATGACAGCACCAGAGTCATTACGGAATCCATAGTTTCCATGGTAAAAAAGTTAGGCTGTGAAACGGTGGCAGAAGGGGTGGAGACAGAGGAACAGTATGAATATTTAAAGGATATTGAATGTGACAATATTCAAGGATTTTTGTTGGGCAGGCCCATGCCCGCTTCTGAAATCGAAAAGATAATTGCAGATTCTATCTAATAATCGTTATGAGGAAAAGCTATGAGAATGGAGCGTCAGGGTGAATTAGAATATTTAACAGGCTTTTATGAAAAAAATCAGCCGGGCCTTCTGGTTGTCTACGGACAAAAGGGGATTGGGAAAACCACTATGCTGAAGGAATTCATAAAGGATAAAAATTCTGTTTATTATCTGGCAAGGGAAGCCTCGGAACGGGAACAGCTTTTCCAGATGGCAAGGGAACTGTCCCGGAACGGTTATGAATTTTCTTCTGAGTTTCCGGATTATCAGGAAGTGTTGGGAAAAGTAGGCAAAAAAAGCAGGGACAGAGAAAAACTCGTTCTTGTTTTTGATGAATTTCAATATCTGCTAAAAGGCCAGAGCGCCTTTATGGAAGCATTGGTGGGATTTTTACAGGGAGAAGCCAATGCTTTGGTTATATTGGCAAGCTCTTTTATTGGATTTATAGAAAACAGCATGGTGAAAAAAATCGGTAGGGCGGCTTATTCCATTTCCGGCTTTTTAAAAATAAAGGAGCTTACCTTTCGGGAAATCTCCCGCTATTATAAGGCATATACATTAGAGCAGTTAATTGAGACTTATAGTATTTTAGGAGGGATAACCGGATATCTGCCCTGCTTTGACAAGACCCGTTCTACCAGGGAAAATATTTGTGAATTCATCTTAAAAGAAGGCACCTTTCTGCAGCTGGAAGGAAGCAGGCTTTTAGAAGAGGAGCTACGAGAGCCTGCAGTTTATCACTCCATACTGGCAGCTCTTGCCTCTGGAAAAAAGAAGCTGAATGATTTGTATAAGCATACAGGATTTTCAAGGGCTAAGATCAGTGTTTATTTAAAAAACCTGATGGAGCTGGAGTTTGTGGAAAAGGTGTTTTCCTATGAGACGAAAAGCAGGGAGCATGTACAAAAAGGGCTGTATCAGATCAGCTATCCTTATATGGATTT
The DNA here is from genome assembly GCA_947177925.1 of uncultured Lachnospiraceae bacterium. Taxonomy (GTDB): domain Bacteria; phylum Bacillota; class Clostridia; order Lachnospirales; family Lachnospiraceae; genus RGIG3040. The sequence goes on along the minus strand of CAMWWJ010000115.1, from coordinate 4,384 downwards.
CTGGTTTCGGTTCATTTTTCCCAATTTAAGCAGCCTTACCCTGATGAGGCCGGAGAAATTTTATGAAGCCTATATTGCACCGGGCTTTAAGGAATACTGCGGATTTTATTTTTCCAAAATCTGCAGGGAATATATGGATTATTTAAATGAAGAAAGAAAGCTTCCTTTTCATTATGAAAAAAGCGGTATATGGGCCGGAAAGGATGGCAGTATCGATATGCTTGCTTCTAATGGACAGGGAAAGGTTCTTGCGGTGTTTACCAAATACGATAAGAGTGGAATGACCTATGAGGATTATCAAAGGTATTTGTACAATCTGGAACAGGCAGGAGTCGCGCCGGATGAATGTTATCTGTTTTCCATGGGCAGCTTTGATGAGCGACTTCGGCTGGAAGCAAAGGTAAAGCTCCATCTCTATTTAAAAAATGTGAAAGAAGAACCGCTTGGTTTTTCTAAAAGAATACAAAGTTAGGATACAATATGAGTAAAAGTATATTTATTGCAGAAAAACCAAGCGTTGCCAGAGAATTTGCAAAGGCTCTGAAGTTGAATGCAAAAAATAAGGACGGATATATAGAAGGGGAAAACACCATCATTACATGGTGCGTAGGCCATCTGGTTACCATGAGCTATCCGGATGCATATGATGACAGCTTAAAGCGCTGGTCCTTGGACACCATTCCTTTCATTCCGGAAACATTCAAATATGAAGTCATTGAAAGCGTGAAAAAGCAGTTTGCCATCGTAAGCAGCCTGCTTACAAGAGAGGATGTTTCCACCATTTACGTGTGCACCGACTCAGGACGGGAAGGGGAGTATATTTATCGCCTTGTGGAGACTCAGGCACATGTAACAGGAAAGGAACGAAAACGAGTGTGGATTGATTCCCAGACAGAGGAGGAAATCCGGAGAGGGATTAAAGAAGCAAAAGATTTGTCCTGCTACGACAATCTCTGTGCTTCTGCCTATTTAAGAGCCAAGGAAGATTACTTGATGGGAATCAATTTTTCCAGGGCGTTGACTTTAAAATATGGGTTTTCCATTAAGAATTATCTGAAACAGGAGAAAAACGTAGTGGTTTCCGTAGGGCGGGTGATGACCTGTGTGCTTGGAATGGTAGTGAACAGGGAACGGGAAATCCGAAGCTTTGTAAAGACCCCTTTTTACCGGGTAATGGCAGGGGTATCCATGGAAGGAAAGGACTTTGAAGCCGAGTGGAAAAGTGTGGAAGGATCTGCTTATTTTCAATCCCCCATGCTTTATAAGGAAAACGGTTTTAAAGAGGAAAAGGATGCTAAAGAGCTGATAGAGCGTTGTCAGGAAGGAACCATGGAGATCTTTTCTGTGGAAAAGAAAAAGGAAACGAAAAATCCCCCTCTTTTATATAATCTGGCAGAGCTGCAGAATGACTGCTCCAAGTATTTTAAAATCAGTCCTGACGAGACTCTTAGAATCGTGCAGGAGCTATATGAAAAAAAGATGGTCACTTATCCGAGAACGGATGCAAGAGTATTGTCCACAGCAGTCAGCAAGGAAATTTATAAAAATATAAACGGGCTGAAAAATCATCCCCTGGTAGGCAGCTTTGCGGAGGAGGTGCTTAGCGGGGAACGTTATAAGACCATTGCAAAAACCCGCTATGTAAATGATAAGCAGATTACAGACCACTATGCCATCATTCCTACAGGGCAGGGATTGAATAATTTAAATGGGCTGGCTCCTACTGCTGTAAAGGTCTATGAGATTATCGCCAGAAGGTTTTTGGGGATTTTTTATAAACCGGCAATTTATCAGAAAGTAAGTCTTGTAACAGTAAATAACACGAAGCAGGCACCGGAAAAGTTTTTTACTTCTTTTAAAGTGCTGGCGGAGGAAGGGTATTTAAAGGTCATGGAATTTTCCTTTGGAAAGAAAAAGGAAGGAGACAAAGAGGGAGCAGAGAAAAATAAAGCCGGCGAGGAAGAGGATGTGAAATGTGATGCCTCTTTTTTGGAAGCCGTATCTAAGTTGAAAAAGGGAATGACTGTAGAAGTCAATGAATATTTTGTGAAAGAAGGAGAAACTTCCCCGCCAAAGCGGTATAATTCCGGTTCCCTGATTCTTGCCATGGAAAATGCCGGACAGCTCATAGAGGATGAGGAGCTTCGGGCACAGATTAAAGGAAGCGGAATCGGTACGTCTGCCACAAGGGCGGAGATTTTAAAGAAGCTGGTAAACAATCAGTATTTAAAACTGGCAAAGAAGACTCAGATTATCACTCCCACAAAGCTTGGGGAGATGATTTACGAAGTGGTAAATGCGGCAATCCGGCCTCTTTTGGACCCGAAGCTGACTGCAAGCTGGGAAAAAGGGCTTACCATGGTGGCGGAAGGCACTATTACGGAAGGGGAATATATGGGAAAGCTGGATGATTTTGTAAGAAGGCGCACAAATTATGTAAAGGGACTGTCCAATCAGGGAATGCTGTACAGACAGTTTGACCAGGTGGCAAAAGCATACGAAAAATAAGGAAAATTTCCAATATAAAATATGGGAAGCAAGGAAAGAGAGGAAAGAGATTATGAGGGAAACAGCACCGGAAAATCTGGTGGATCTTGAAAAGACCATTGCAGGCAGACTTTTTGAAGGAGTGGAAGCAATCTGGCAGGTATTGCCCAAAATCAGTGATTTTATTGTAGAGCTGGGAAATACCCTGCCGGAGGAGCTGTTTGAAAAAAGAGGAGAGAACATCTGGATTGCGAAATCCGCAAAAGTAGCGCCTACTGCCTATATAAACGGCCCCTGTATCATTGATGAAGAGGCGGAAATACGGCACTGTGCTTTTATCAGGGGAAATGCCATTGTAGGAAAAGGAGCAACGGTAGGGAATTCCACAGAATTAAAAAATGTTGTATTATTTGACAAGGTGGAAGTTCCCCATTATAACTATGTAGGAGACAGCATACTTGGCTTTAAAGCCCATTTGGGAGCCGGAGCCATTACCTCCAATGTGAAAAATGATAAGACTAACGTGACGGTAAGAGTTGAGGATGGCAGACTGGAAACAGGGCTTCGGAAATTTGGCGCCATGGTAGGGGATTATACTCAGGTGGGCTGTAACAGCGTGCTCAATCCGGGTACGGTCCTTGGAAGGAATGTAAGCGTTTATCCGTTAAGTTCCGTAAGAGGCTTTGTAAAAGAAAATACCATTTATAAGACAGGCGGAAAAAATATGGAAATTCTGGAAAAGGAATAGCATTGACATTTTTTTTATAATAGTGTATATTTTCAGTTGTTGACAAGCGATATATCATGCAAAAAGAAGTCACAAAAAAAATGGAGGAAATGTTATGAAAAAATTAACAGTATTGGCATTAGTGCTTGCCATGACTACCACTCTTTTAGTAGGATGCGGCTCTAATGAAACAACAGATGTAAACTCTGATGTGGAAACAACAGATGAAGCAGAAGACGAAACGGCAGAGGATGCTGAAGGGGAAGATGCAGCAGAGGATGCAGACACAGATGAGACAGCAGAAGGTGATGGCACTGTTTACAAGATCGGTGTGATCCAGTTGACAGAGCATGCGGCATTGGATGCTGCCAATGAAGGCTTTGTAGCTGCATTAAATGATTCCGGCATTCAGTATGAAATCGATCAGCAGAATGCACAGAATGACCAGTCTGCATGCCAGACTATCGCTTCTAAGTTAGTAGCGGACGGAGATGATCTGATTTTAGCAATCGCAACTCCGGCAGCACAGGCTGCAGCAGCAGAAACAACGGAAATCCCTATTATCGGTACTGCAATTACAGACTTTGCAGATGCAGGTCTGGTAAATGACAACGCAGCACCGGGAACCAATGTAACAGGTACATCCGATTTAACTCCTGTAAAAGAGCAGATCGACTTACTGAAAAAGCTTCTTCCGGAAGCAAAGACAGTTGGTATCTTATATTGTTCAGCAGAATCCAACTCCGAATTCCAGGCTGATTTAGCAAAATCCGCTTGTGATGATGCAGGTCTTGCTTATGAAGTGTTTACTGTAGCAAGCTCCAACGAGATCCAGACTGTAGTGGAATCTATGGTAGGCAAGGTAGACGTAATCTATGCACCAACAGATAATACTATCGCAGCAGGTATGTCCACAGTAGCCATGGTTGCCAATGACAACAACCTTCCTACAATCTGCGGCGAAGTAGGTATGGTAGAAGCAGGCGGTCTTGCAACCTACGGCATTGATTACTATCAGTTAGGTTATCTGGCAGGCCAGCAGGCAGTTGCAATTCTGAAAGGAGAAGCACAGGTTTCTGAAACTCCGATTGGATATCTGGCAGCGGAACAGTGTGAATTGTCCACAAATGAGGAAACTGCAGCAGCATTGAATATTGATTTGTCAGTGCT
>CAMWWJ010000114.1 GCA_947177925.1 uncultured Lachnospiraceae bacterium | reverse complement strand
AAAAGAAACAACAGGTGTATAGTATTAACAGAAATCAATCAGAAACCTTTGGAAAGGAGATTACAAATGTTTGACGCAAAAATGAATATGCCGAAATCGCCTCTATACAGAGAAGAATTCGAGCATGATAACTGCGGTATCGGTGCCTGCGTGAATATCAAGGGACAAAAAAGCAGGGAAACCGTGGAAAACGCATTGAAGATCGTAGAAAACTTAGAACATAGAGCCGGCAAAGACGCCGAGGGGAAAACTGGTGATGGTGTAGGTATCCTGACTCAGATATCGCACAAATTCTTCACGAAAGTTACAACGCCCCTCGGTATTTTTTTGGGCAGCGAAAGGGAATACGGAGTGGGAATGTTCTTCTTTCCCCAGGATGAGCTGAAACGCAATCAGTCAAAGAAAATGTTTGAAATCATTGTGGAAAAAGAAGGCCTGGAATTTTTAGGCTGGAGGGAAGTGCCAACCATTCCTTCTGTATTGGGACATAAGGCTGTGGAATGTATGCCGTATATTATGCAGGCGTTTGTAAAAAAACCGGCGGAAGTGAAAAAAGGCCTGGAATTTGACCGTATGCTTTACATTGTGCGCCGTGTATTTGAACAGTCTACAGAAACAACTTATGTAGTATCCTTAAGCAGCAGGACCATTGTGTATAAAGGTATGTTCCTGGTAGGACAGCTTAGGACCTTTTTCAAGGATCTGCAGGATGAAGATTATGAATCAGCAATTGCAATGGTTCATTCCAGATTTTCCACCAACACGAATCCAAGCTGGGAAAGGGCTCATCCAAACCGCTTCATCGTCCACAACGGCGAGATCAACACAATCCGGGGCAATGCAGATAAGATGCTGGCAAGAGAAGAAAATATGGAATCCGAGCATTTGCACGGACTGCTCCACAAAATACTTCCGGCTGTGAATGCACAGGGATCCGACTCCGCCATGCTGGATAATACACTGGAATTTTTAGTAATGAGCGGCATGGAGCTTCCTCTTGCGGTAATGATTGCCATTCCAGAGCCTTGGGACAACAATCGTACCATGTCCCAGAGCAAAAAGGATTTCTACCAATATTATGCTACCATGATGGAGCCATGGGACGGTCCTGCTTCCATTTTATTTTCCGATGGAGATATTATGGGTGCGGTTCTTGACAGAAACGGACTTCGCCCATCCCGTTACTATATTACTGATGATGACCAGTTGATTCTTTCCTCCGAAGTGGGCGTGTTGGACATCGACCCTACAAAAATTGTAGTAAAGGAAAGACTTCGTCCCGGCAAAATGCTTTTGGTGGATACCGTAAAGGGTGTTGTAGTGGATGATGAGCATTTAAAAGAGTCCTATGCCCAAAGGCAGCCCTACGGGGAATGGTTAGACAGCAATCTGGTTGCATTAAAGGACTTAAAGATTCCAAATGAAAGAGTTCCCGAATTTAATCAGGAAGAAAGACAGCGAATGCAGAAGGCATTTGGTTATACATATGATGAATTAAAGACCAGCATCCTTCCTATGGCAAAAAACGGGGGTGAGGCAATTGCGGCAATGGGTGTAGACACCCCCCTTCCGGTACTGAGTAATGCAAAACATCCGTTATTTAATTACTTTAAACAGCTGTTTGCCCAGGTTACCAATCCGCCCATTGATGCCATTCGTGAGGAAATCGTTACTTCTACCACCGTATACATCGGAACAGATGGAAATTTATTGGAAGAGACACCAAAGAACTGCAACGTGTTAAAAATCAACAATCCGATTTTAACCAATACGGATGTTATGAAGATTAAGAACATGAAGGCAGATGGTTTTAAAACAGAAGTGGTGCCCATTACCTATTATAAAAATACAAGTTTGAAAAGAGCCATTGAAAGATTATTTGTAGAAGCCGACAGAGCTTATCGGGACGGCGTCAATATCCTGATCCTTTCCGACCGGGGAGTAGATGAAAACCACGTTGCCATTCCTTCCCTGTTAGCAGTGTCCGCTTTGAACCAGTATCTGGTGGATACAAAGAAACGGACAAGGGTTGCCTTGATTTTAGAGTCCGGTGAGCCAAGAGAGGTACATCATTTTGCTACTTTGTTGGGCTTTGGCGCCTGTGCCATCAATCCCTATCTGGCACAGGAATCCATTAAGGAGCTGATTGACAACCGGATGCTGGATAAAGATTATTATGCGGCAGTAAATGACTATAACAATGCGGTACTTCACGGTATCGTAAAGATTGCTTCCAAAATGGGTATTTCTACCATCCAGTCCTATCAGGGCTCCAAAATTTTTGAAGCCATCGGCATTGATAAAGAAGTGATAAACAAATATTTTGCTAATACGGTATGCCGTGTAGGAGGCATTACCTTAAAGGATATGGAGCAGCAGGTGGATGAGCTGCATTCCATGGCATTCGATCCATTAGGGCTTTCTACGGATTTAACGTTAGACAGTCCGGGACACCACAAGATGAGAAGCGGTGCGGAAGAGCATTTATACAATCCGGTTACCATCCATCTTCTTCAGGAGTCCACCAAGCGGGGGGACTATGAGCTGTTCAAGCAATATACCAAAGCGGTGAATGATGAAACAGCCATTAAGAACCTTCGAGGACTTATGGACTTTAAATATCCGAAAAAGGGCATTCCGCTAGAGCAGGTGGAAAGCGTGGATTCCATTGTGACCCGCTTTAAGACCGGCGCTATGTCTTATGGCTCTATTTCCAGAGAAGCCCATGAAACCCTTGCCATTGCCATGAACAGGCTTCACGGAAAATCCAATTCCGGTGAAGGCGGGGAGGATTTGGAACGGCTTACTGTAGGACCGGATGGGCTGGATAAATGTTCTGCAATCAAGCAGGTGGCTTCCGGACGATTTGGCGTTACCAGCAGATATTTAGTGAGCGCAAAGGAAATTCAGATTAAAATGGCCCAGGGTGCAAAACCCGGAGAAGGCGGACATCTTCCGGGAGGAAAGGTATATCCATGGATTGCCAAGACAAGGCATTCAACGCCGGGCGTAGGCTTGATTTCCCCGCCGCCTCACCATGACATATATTCTATAGAAGATTTGGCGCAGCTTATTTATGATTTGAAGAATTCTAACAAGGATGCCAGAATATCCGTAAAGCTGGTTTCAGAAGCTGGTGTTGGTACTGTTGCTGCAGGTGTGGCAAAAGCAGGCGCCCAGGTAGTGCTTGTATCCGGCTATGACGGCGGAACCGGAGCGGCTCCAAGAAGCTCTATCCACAATGCCGGGCTTCCATGGGAGTTAGGGCTTGCGGAAACCCATCAGACATTGATTATGAATGGACTTAGAAATAAAGTGCGCATTGAAACGGACGGAAAGCTTATGAGCGGCAGGGACGTAGCCATTGCGGCAATGCTTGGTGCAGAGGAATTTGGATTTGCAACCGCTCCCCTTGTTACAATGGGCTGCGTGATGATGAGAGTCTGCAACCTGGATACCTGTCCGGTGGGCGTGGCAACGCAGAATCCCGAGCTTAGAAAGAATTTCAAAGGAAAACCGGAGTATGTGATGAACTTCATGCGCTTTATTGCAGAAGAGCTTCGGGAATATATGGCAAAATTAGGAATTCGCACGATAGATGAACTGGTTGGAAGAACGGATTTGTTAAAATTAAAGGAACATGTGGATTCCCGCTATGAAAAGGTGGATTTGACCAATATTTTATCCAATCCTTATGTGAATACAAAGCAAAAGGTAACCTTTGATCCAAAACAGGTTTATGATTTTGAACTGGAAAAGACGCTGGATGAAAAGGTGCTGTTAAAGCAGCTTTCCAAAGCAATGGATGCGGGACAGAAGAGAAGCATTGAGGTGGATGTAACCAATACGGACCGGGCATTTGGTACGATACTTGGTTCTGAAATCACAAAACGCTTTTATGATACTTTGGAAGAAGATACTTACCGCGTGCTCTGTCATGGTGCAGGAGGCCAGAGCTTTGGCGCCTTTATTCCAAAGGGATTGACTTTAGAGCTTATTGGGGATTCCAATGACTATTTTGGAAAGGGCTTATCCGGAGGCAAGCTGGTAGTATATCCGCCTGCAGGAAGCAAGTTTAAGCAGGATGAAAATATCATTATCGGTAATGTGGCATTATACGGAGCCACAAGCGGTAAGGCATTTATAAACGGTGTGGCTGGAGAACGTTTCTGTGTAAGAAATTCCGGTGCGCTGGCAGTAGTTGAAGGTGTTGGTGACCATGGCTGCGAGTATATGACAGGCGGCCGGGTAGCAGTTCTTGGACGTACCGGGAAAAACTTTGCAGCGGGCATGAGCGGCGGAATTGCTTATGTACTGGATGAGGATAACGATATTTATACGAAGGTAAATAAGGAAATGGTTTCTTTTGGCGAAATCACCTCAAAATATGATGTGCTGGAATTAAAAGAAATGATCAAAGAGCACGTAGCTTATACCAACTCCGAAAAAGGAAAGAAGATACTGGAGAATTTTGGGGAATACCTGCCCAAATTCAAAAAGATCATTCCTCATGATTATGAAAGAATGCTCAAGGCCATCGTACAGATGGAGGAAAAGGGATTAAGCGCAGAACAGGCACAAATCGAAGCATTTTATGCAAATGTAAGAAAGTAAGGAAGGAGAGCGGACATGGGAAAACCAACCGGATTTATAGATTATAAAAGAGAAACCAGCAGGGCGGAAGAGCCAAAAAGCAGAATTTCGCATTTCAATGAATTCCATACGCATCTTCCCAAGGAAAAACAGCAGTTACAGGGCGCAAGATGTATGGAATGCGGTGTTCCTTTCTGCCAGTCAGGCATGAATATTATGGGGATGGCCTCCGGCTGTCCTCTCCACAATCTGATTCCCGAGTGGAATGACTTAGTTTACAGCGGGAACTGGGAACAGGCTTATGAACGTTTAAAGAAGACCAATAATTTTCCGGAATTTACTTCAAGGGTATGTCCTGCATTATGTGAGGCGGCATGTACCTGCGGATTAAACGGAGATGCGGTAGCCACCAAGGAAAATGAATATGCCATCATTGAAAATGCATATGCGGAGGGCTATGCGGTGCCAAAACCTCCCAAGGTAAGGACAGGCAAAAAGGTAGCGGTAGTGGGAAGCGGTCCTTCCGGACTGGCATGTGCAGACCAGTTAAACAAAAGAGGACATTCCGTAACCGTATTTGAACGTTCCGACCGGATTGGAGGGCTTTTGATGTACGGAATCCCCAATATGAAGCTGGAGAAGCATATTATAGACAGGAAAGTGAAAATCATGGAGGAAGAAGGGGTGACCTTCGTAACAGGAACGGATGTAGGCAAGGATAAGAAGGCAGCACAGCTCCTTTCCGAATTTGATAAAGTAGTGCTTTGTTGCGGAGCCTCCAATCCAAGGGACATCAAGGCTCCCGGCAGGGATGCCAAAGGCATTTATTTTGCAGTGGACTTTTTGTCAAGGACAACCAAATCCCTGTTGGATTCCAACCTGGAAGACGGGAATTATGTAAGCGCAAAAGGAAAGGACGTTATCATCATTGGCGGCGGCGACACCGGAAATGACTGCGTGGGCACTTCCATCCGTCAGGGGGCAAAAAGCGTGACGCAGATTGAGATGATGCCGAAAGCGCCGGATACAAGAGCGGAAAACAATCCATGGCCGGAATGGCCCAAAATCTGCAAAACAGATTACGGCCAGGAGGAAGCCATTGCCATGTTCGGACATGACCCGCGAATTTATGAGTCTACCGTAAAGGAATTTATAAAGGATAAAAAAGGTGACCTGAAGGCAGTAAAAATCGTAAAGCTGTCCTGGGAGAAAAATCCGGAAACCGGAAGAATGGAAATGAAAGAAGTGCCGGAAAGCGAACAGATATTGAATGCACAATTGGTACTTATTGCGGCAGGATTTTTAGGAAGCCAGAAATATGTAACTGATGCCTTTAAGGTGGAAGTCAATGAAAGAACCAATGTAAAGACGGAACCAGGAGCCTATCAGACCAGTGCGGAACATGTATTTACCGCAGGCGACATGCACAGGGGCCAGTCTTTGGTAGTATGGGCTATAAGAGAAGGCAGAGAAGTGGCAAAGGCAGTGGATTTGAGCCTGATGGGCTATAGTAATCTGTATGTACAATAGCATGGAAAAGCAACAGGGATAAGTGCAATGCCCGCCGTCTTCTAATCTGGGGAATGGCGGGCATTTATATGAAATCTTAATATTATGTTTTGGTGAAAGTGCTAAAAAGCATTAGTTTTTTTCATTTTTCTTTGTAAGTATTTTGAAATTGTATAAAAAAAAGAACTTTACAAATTTCGGAAAAGGGGTATAATGCTAACAAAAGCGGGAAAAAATACATATATTAAAGTAGCTTCCTGATTTTGTCAGGGTAATGTAATAGAAACATCTCGGTTTAAGGGGAAGGATGTTTCGTCAACGATTGGTGAAATGAAAGGTAGGTTTTTACTATGACGGAGCGAAAAATTATGTTAAGGATGGACGAAGTAAAAGACTTTGTTTCCGCTGCAAGCAAATGCGATTTTGACATTGATATTTTCTATAATCGCTACAGCGTGGATGCAAAATCAATTCTGGGTGTTATGGGATTGGATCTTCGCCAGCCGCTCACTGTAAGATGTAACGGTTACAGTGAAGAATTTGAAAGCTATTTGAATCATTTTTCTATGGCTTGCTAATGAGAAAGCTTCCCGTGGGAAGAAGGAAAATCAGACTGAATAGGAAATCCTCCAATATGATAGGAAGATTAGGACAGAAAATTTTAATACATCATTTGTGAATAGACAGAAATTTTTGACTCTCTCTGTGAAATAGTGTACTCTGTTTCGTAGAGAGAGTCTTTCTTTCTGCGGGCAAAGAGCCAGGTGGACATGCCTGCATATACATTTGGCATGGGACGGGAAGGACCTGGGTCTACAAGGGAGGTGAAAATGTGGAAATACGAGTATCGGTGCGAAACTTTGTGGAATTTCTGTTAAGGGAAGGCGATATTGACAATCGCCGTACCGGAGGCAGTGAAGAAGCAATGCAGGAAGGCAGCAGGATACACCGGATGCTTCAAAGGCGTATGGGCGCAGGATATAGGGCGGAGGTGCCCTTAGTCCATGAAATAGACTGCGGAGAGTATACTGTGCGCATAGAAGGCAGAGCCGATGGAATCATAGAAGAAAATCCGGTTGTGATAGATGAGATCAAGGCTACCTATAAAGAACTGAAAAAGCTTACAAAGCCTGTGCCGGTCCATCTGGCTCAGGCAAAATGCTATGCTTATATGTATGAATATGAAAGAAGGAAGCACAAGGAGTCTGACGGGAAAAATGCTCCATGCCAAAATGAAAAAACAGGTGAAATTAGTGAAATCGGTGAAAACAGTGAAAAGCTACTTCCGGGTGGGAAGGAATTGGTTGTTAACACCGTAGGGGTACGAATGACTTACTGCAACATCGATACTGAGGAAATCAAGTATTTCCATGAAAATTTCACCTTTCATGAGTTGGAAAACTGGTTCTTTACCTTATTTGAGGAGTATAAAAAGTGGGCGGATTTTTCCTATGAATGGAAGAAAAAAAGAACCGAATCCGCAAAGGCAGTCCCGTTTCCCTTTCCTTATAGAGAAGGGCAGAAGGAGCTTGTCACTTATGTTTATCAGACTATATGCCATAAGAAAAAGCTGTTTCTGCAGGCGCCTACAGGAGTGGGAAAGACCATATCCACCATCTATCCGGGAGTAAAAGCCGTAGGAGAGGGAAAGGCGGACAGAATCTTTTATCTGACGGCAAAAACCATTACAAGGACAGTGGCGGAAAATGCTCTGAACCTGCTTAGGCAAAAGGGACTTTCCTACAAGTCAGTAGTGATTACGGCAAAAGATAAAATATGCTTTCTGGAAGAAACAAACTGCAATCCGGATGCCTGTCCTTATGCAAAAGGGCATTTTGACCGGATCAATGAAGCGATTTATGACCTGCTTACCCATGAGGACAGCTTTACCAGAGAGACTATAGAAGAATATGCCATAAAATATCAGGTGTGCCCTTTTGAAATGGGACTGGATATGAGCCTGTTTTCGGATGCGGTAATCTGCGACTATAATTATCTCTTTGATCCATACGTGTACTTAAAACGTTTTTTTACAGAGGGAATCAAGGGAGAGTATTTATTTTTTGTGGATGAAGCCCATAATCTGGTAGAGCGGGGCCGGGAAATGTATAGCGCCGGACTGATTAAAGAACGTTTTCTGGAAATGAAGAAGCTGGTAAAGCCATATGATACCAAAATGGAGAAACGGCTGGAAAAGTGCAATAAAGAACTGTTGTTATTAAAAAAACAATGTGAGGATATGAAGATTTTAGAAGGCTTTGACGGGTTTGTAATGGCTCTGAATCGTCTTCATGCCACTATGAATACGTATTTGGAAGACCATGATGACAGCCCTATCAGAAAGGAAGTTTTAGACTTTTATTTTGAAATATCCAGATTTTTACAGGTATATGAGAAATTGGACCAGGATTACGTTACCTATAGCCAGATGTTAGATAACGGTGAATTTTTAATCAGGGAATTTTGCGTGAATCCTGCAAGACAGCTTCAGGAATGTATGGACAGAGGAATCAGCAGCACCTTGTTTTCCGCTACCTTTTTGCCTATTCAATATTATAAGAGCCTTTTAGGGGGAGAGGAAACCGACTATGAGGTATATGCAAAATCCACCTTTGACAACCGGAAAAGAAAGCTCTTGATCGGCAGCCAGGTGACCAGCAAATATACAAGGCGGGGCCTGATGGAATACTATAATATTGCCAATTATATCCATGAAATTATCCAAGAGAAAACCGGAAATTATATGATATTTTTCCCCTCCCATGCCTTTTTGGAAGAAGTATACAAGGCATACGAAGCCCACTTTTTAGAACCGGAAAAGGTGGAATGCCTCATGCAGAAAGACTATATGAGCGAAGAAGACCGGGAATATTTCCTTGGCAGATTCCAGAAGACAAACTCAATAAAAACAGATGTTATCGAAGAACGGACTCTTGAAGAAAAGCAGTTATTAGAGCAGATTCTGAAAGAGAACATCCAAATGGAAATAGAAACAGAGGAAGAAAAGACCATATTGGGCTTTTGCGTCCTTGGAGGAATCTTCAGTGAAGGAATCGATTTAAAAAACGACAGCCTGATAGGCGCCATCATTGTGGGAACCGGCCTTCCCCAAGTATGCCATGAGCGGGAAATCCTGAAATCCTATTTTGGAGCCCAGGGAAAAAACGGCTTTGATTATGCCTATGCCTATCCGGGAATGAACAAAGTCCAGCAGGCAGCTGGAAGAGTTATCCGAACGGCGGAAGATATCGGGATTGTGGCCCTCTTGGATGAAAGGTTTTTGCAAAGGCAGAATCTAAGGCTTTTTCCAAGGGAATGGAAGGAATATCAGGTGGTAACTATTGAAGAGGCTGGGGGAGAAGTGAAACGCTTTTGGAATGAGATGGAAAATGAGGAATAAAAACAAACGTTGTTTAATGGGGCGTAAGTGCTATTCCTTAACTTTTGTTTAAAGTTAAAGGTGTATTGCTTGTTTTGGGTTTTTGGCATATTCTCTGCTCCCTCCATAAAAATAGAGCATATAGGCTTCTATATGCTCTGATGCTGTGTGATGATTTTGTTTTGAATATGGTTATAGTCTACTGATAAACTGGAATTTAATGTTCTAGTTAGAACCATTTGCAAGGAATTGTTAAAAAATAATCTGCATTTTCTTTAAATCCAATTTTCTCATAAAAGCCCT
>CAMWWJ010000113.1 GCA_947177925.1 uncultured Lachnospiraceae bacterium | reverse complement strand
ATGATTAGCAGGGGCTAACCTCTTATTTGTTTTCAATGAAAATTATATAAAAAGCTGTGATGAATCGGTTTCGGGGGAACCGAAATATCCCAGCTTTTTTGTTATTCTTTCCGAATCCAAAAGGTATCTGCAAGCAGCAGCCAGTTAGCCCGAAATAACTGCATGATCTGCCAATAGCCTACGCCCCGTAAATTGTATTCTTGTACAAGGGCAAATTTTGCCTGAAGGCTTCTTATATCTTCAAACCATACTTCGTGGTAAAGCCCATCTTTTTCATAATAAAAATAAGGCGACATTGCAACGGAATCGAAATAAATAGGTACATTATATGCTATAGCAAGCTGTACGGCTTCCACATTCCCAATTGTTTTTGCTTTGGTTACGCCCCGTTCAAAGGGCAGTGTCCAATCATAACCATAGTTTGGGATTCCAAGATTGATTTTTTCACGAGGAATTTTTGTAATGGCATAATTTATGACTTCACGTACTTTGTCGATAGGCGCTACGGCCATGGGAGGTCCATAGGTATACCCCCATTCATACGTCATAAGAAGCACATTATCCGCCGCCTGCCCAAGCAGTCCATAATCCTTTCCTTCATACAAAAGTCCGGTCTGACTGTCAGAGGTTTTGGGAGCAAGCGCTACAGAAACCGGATAACCAAAAGGGTTCAATGCATTCCGCACGTTTGTTACGAACTCCGCAAAGGGAATCCTGTCTTCAGGCAGGATAAATTCAAAGTCAATATCCACTCCCCGAAAGCCTTTTGTTTGTACAGTATATACAAGCTGGTCAATCAGATTTTCCTGTGCAGCCGGATTATTTACAATAGCAGCTATTAAATTATTATTGAAACGTCCGTCCGGTCCGAAAGGAGTCAGGGTGAGGATTGGTCTTGTAGAAAAATTATTTGCCAGTTCAATCATCCAGCTATCATCGAGAAGAGGCGGAATCAAATCGCCTTCCGTAGTAAACCCATAGGAAAAAACGGATAAATCTGATAAATAAGGCAGGGTTTCCTCCAACACGAAAGGACTTATAAATGGATAGGCATATCCGTTTACATAAACAGTCGGACGTTCTGAAGTGTTTGCGCCTGTAGACAATAACAGCGCCTGACCTATTGCAAGACGGTAGGGATAGGGAATCTGATTATTATAAATAATGGAATCAACGGGGATGCCGTAAGAAAGCGCAATAGAATCCACGGTGTCTCCGAAGGATACAATATAGATTTCCATAAAAAACCCTTTTTTTATAGTATATGCGAAAGAAAGATGGCGGGGTACTTTTGCATAGAGAATGAACAGTCCTTCTCCGTACCTCTACTCCGCATTTTGCCGGCTATGAATGCGTTTCAGCCAGAAAAATGCAATGACGCAGATTATGACTGACAACAGGGAACCGCCCGGTGCGGCAAGCCCCATAGGGAAAAGCGTATCCGCAAAATATTTTGAGGCAAAGTATGCACCGGGAATGCGGACACATACGATAGACAGAAAATTGTGCAGGAATGAAATCCCTGACATGCCATAAGCGCAAAAATATCCGCTGAAGCTGAAATGCATGCCGGCAAATATACAATCCCAAATATATGCCCGTAAATACTGACTTCCCATTCCAATAACCATTATTTCATCTGTAAACATTCCCACTACCGGCTCTGCAATAAACTGGATCAGAACCGATACAATCAGTCCAAAGCCTGCTGTCATAAAGAGGGCATACCGCAAAGTCAATGCTGCCCGGTCATGTTTTCCGGCTCCGATATTTTGCGCAGAAAGGGCTGAAACAGTGGAGAGCATGGTAGAGGGTACCAAAAACACGACCCCTATGATTTTTTCCACGATTCCCACAGCAGCTGCATCATTTAGCCCCCTGCGGTTTGCAATGACAGTAATCACAATAAAGGCAATCTGTATAAAGCCGTCCTGCAGGGCAACAGGTATGCCGATTTGTAAAATCTGTCCCATTGTTTTCATATGGGGCTTAAAATGTTCCTTATTCAGTGAAAGACCGGTTTTTCGCCTGAGAATGACAGTCAATGCCACGATGACGCTGATTGTCTGTGAAAATGTAGTGCCAAGTGCAGCTCCGGCCGCACCAAGATGAAAGCCGCCGATAAACAAATAATCCAGGGCAATATTGGCAGCACAGGCAACTGCTATAAAGTACATAGGACTTTTGGAATCTCCCAGGCCCCGAAAAATGGAGCTGATAATATTATATGCTGTTATAAAGGGGATCCCAATGAAGCAGATGATAAGATAGGTAATAGTACCTGATACTGCTTCTAAAGGGGTGGACATCCATGATACAATGGGTTTGACTAAAAGAAGCAACACCGTTGTAGCTGCAACAGACACTCCCATAAACAAGGTGATTGTATTGCACACGGAAACAGAGGCCTGTCTGCTCTGCCTTGCCCCAATAGCTTTTCCGATAGTTACAGTGGAGCCCATGGCAAGTCCTACAATCATAACCGTCAACATATGCATGACCTGACTGCCTATAGAAACAGCAGTGATATGCTCCACACCGTTGAATTGGCCGATAATAAATAAATCTGCCATTCCATACAGAGTCTGCAGAAAGTAAGATAGCAGGTATGGCAATGAGAAATAAACAATATTTTTAAAAACACTGCCGGAGGTTAGATTTTTTTCCATATATAGCTCTGCCTGTTCCTGCCGGATTATGGCACAAATTATCGTTTTCATTTTTTCAAAGGAAACAGGCACCTTGCTCCTTTCAAAAATTATTATAAACTCCATACCAAGTGCAGAGTCAAGAGAAATTTTAAAGGCTGGAAAGCGGCTGTGTAATAAGTTGTGAAGGTTGTACATAAATTTACATTATGAAAATTCTGTGAAAAACATATAAATTGCATAAATAAATATAGAAAATCGGTGGATTTTTTTGTGATTTTATATTAAAATAGAATGAAAAGGGTAGAAAAGGAACAATCCTTCGTGAAAGGTATTGTGAAATTTGTATAAGAGAAGGGGTGGTATAATGATTTCCAATCAGATTCTGCAAAATACGATTGCCGGGCTAAAAGGAATTTCCAGAGTGGACTTTGCCATTGTAGATATTGAAGGAAATGATGTTGCAACCACAGTGGAGGAAGAAAAGGGATATGTTTCAGCGGTAGCGGATTTTGTGAAATCCCCTGCAGACAGCCAGGAGGTATCAAAGTATCAGTTTTTTAAGATTTATGATGAACAGATGATAGAGTATGTCCTTGTGGCAATCGGATCCAGTGAAGATGTATATATGATTGGCAAGATGGCAGCTTTTCAGATTCAAAGTCTTTTAATTGCGTATAAGGAACGTTTTGATAAGGACAATTTCATCAAGAATCTTTTGTTAGACAATCTGCTGCTTGTAGATATTTACAACCGTTCCAAGAAGCTCCATATTGCAACGGAGGCAAAACGGGTAGCCATTATCGTGGAATCGGACCAGAATAAGGAGAAAAACCTGGTAGAGCTTCTTGGCGGCAATCTGTCCCAGGCTGGAAGAGATTTCGTTACTGCAGTAGACGAAAATAACGTAATTGTAGTAAAGGAACTAACAGAAGGAGACACTTCTGACGAAATAGAAAAGACAGCCAAGGTAATATTGGAAATGCTGGAAAAAGAAGGGGCTTTAAAAGTACATGTTGCTTATGGTAATGTAGTAAATGAGATAAAGGAAGTAAGCCGCTCTTATAAGGAAGCCAAAATGGCGCTGGACGTTGGAAAGATATTTTTCAGCGATAGAAGCATCATTGCTTATAGTGAGCTTGGAATAGGACGTTTGATTTATCAGCTTCCGATACCTTTGTGTAAGATGTTCATAAGAGAAATCTTTGGTACCAAAAGTCCGGACGATTTTGATGATGAAACTATTATGACCATTCACAAGTTTTTTGAAAACAGCCTGAATGTATCCGAAACGTCCAGACAACTGTTTATTCACAGAAACACTCTTGTTTACCGTCTTGACAAGCTTCAGAAAAGCACAGGACTGGATTTAAGAGTATTTGAAGATGCCATTACCTTTAAGATTGCTTTAATGGTAGTGAAATATATGAAGTACATGGAAAGCTTTGAGTATTAAAAAACAAGGAGAGTCAAATGATTACTTTAGAAAATGTAAGTAAGTCATATTCAACGGGTGCTCCTGCATTGAATAATGTCAGCATCCAGATTGATGAAGGAGAGTTTGTATTTATTGTAGGTGACAGCGGTTCCGGTAAGTCAACCTTTATCCGGCTTCTGTTACGTGAACTGCTTCCAACCTCGGGAAAGATTGTCGTAAACGGCAATGACGTTGCAAGATTAAAAAGAAGGCAGATACCCAAATTCCGCAGGAACATAGGAGTCGTATTTCAGGATTTCCGGCTTCTGAAGGACCGGAATGTATATGAAAACGTGGCATTTGCCCAGAGGGTCATACAGGTTTCCAGTAAAGAAATCAAAAAGAACGTGCCGTCCATGCTCTCTATCGTAGGGCTGGCAGGTAAATATAAGGCAAAGCCAAGACAGTTGTCCGGAGGAGAACAGCAGAGAGTGGCGCTGGCAAGAGCACTGGTAAACAATCCCCCCATCCTTCTGGCAGACGAGCCTACCGGAAATCTGGACCCGAAGAATTCATGGGAAATCATGAAGCTTTTGGAAGAAATCAACGAAAAGGGCACCACAGTAGTAGTGGTCACCCATAACAGGGAAATTGTAAATGCCATGAAAAAACGCGTTGTTACAATGAATAAGGGAGTCATTGTAAGCGACGAGAAAGAAGGCTCCTACATCGATGAGAATTAGTACATTTTTTTATACATTAAAACAAGGTATCGTAAACATATTCCGGAATAAATGGTATTCCCTTGCCTCTTTGGCTACCATTACCACCTGTCTTCTGATGTTTGGTGTCTTTTATTCCGTGGTCATGAATTTCCAGTATATTCTGAAAACAGCCCAGGAGGGTGTAGCGGTTAAGGTATACTTTGAAAACGGTATTAGTGAAGAACGCATTGTAGAAATTGGTGAGATGATCTTAAAGAGGGAAGAGGTGCTGAAGGCGGATTACATTTCCGCAACGGAAGCATGGGAAACTTTTTCCAAAGATTTTCTTGGTGAATATGCAGATGGCTATACGGAAAATCCTTTGAAGGATTGTGCCAATTATGAAGTTTACTTAAAGGATGTTTCCAGGCAGCAGGATCTTGTCACCTATATTGAATCCATTGAAGGGGTGAGAGAAGTAATTCAATCTGCCCTGACGGCCATTACCCTGTCAAGCATGAATAGACTGGTAGGTTATGTATCCATTGGAATCATACTGATTCTGCTGGCAGTATCCACATTTCTGATTAGCAATACGGTTACGATTGGTATATCTGTCAGGAAGGAAGAAATTTCTATCATGAAGTACATTGGAGCTACAGACTTCTTTGTGCGTTCGCCTTTCGTCATTGAGGGTATTATTATTGGTGCCATAGGAGCAGCGATTCCTTTGGGACTGATGTATGTTTTATATAATAAAATCATAGGATTTGTGGTAGAGAAGTTTTCCGTTTTATCTCAGTTGCTTAAATTTTTGACAGTAGAACAGATATTTACAACATTGATTCCGGTATCCCTGATTCTTGGTATTGGAATCGGTTTTATCGGAAGCTTTATAACGGTACGAAAACATATCCGCGTATAGGTCAGGTGAACATATGAAGAGAAATGCAGGACTAATTTGTTTAATACTAAGTATATGCCTGCTTGGAAATTACACGGGCAGCGTGTATGCCACCATGAGCGATGATACAAAGGAAATCGTGGAGGATGGCAGCAATGGAGCGAAAGAAGATGATTCCGTGACGGTGGAGGAGCCGCCAGCCGACCGTTCCACAGGAGCACAGACTACCGATACCGGTTCCGGCAGCAGCAGTGGAGCTACAGACACTGGCACTACAAACAGTAGCGGGAGTACAGGAAGCGGTACGCCTGTCACTTCCAAGAATCTGCGGGACAAAAAAGGGCAGTTAAGCAGTGCCGAAAAAGAAAAGCAGGAATTACAGTCCAGCCTGAGTGATATTAAGGCAATTAAAGAAAAACTGGAAAAATCCCGTTCCGATTTAAGAGCCTATGTAACGGAGTTGGACAGTAGTTTGTCAGAGATAGAAAGCAAGCTCCAGCAGATTAACGATCTGATTGCAAAAAAGGAAGGAGAAATCCAGGAGACAAAGGAAAATCTGCGGATAATTAAAATCGAAGAGAAAAAGCAGTATGCAGCAATGCAGAGCCGAGTAAAATTTATGTATGAAAGAGGAAATAATGTTTATCTGGAAGTGCTTCTTTCTTCTAAATCTTTTGGAGATCTGTTAAGTAAGGCAAAATACATTGAAAAGCTTGTAGCATATGATAAGGCCCTTTTGGAAAATTATCAGGAAACTCAAAAGGCCATTGCCGGTTTGGAGATAGAGCTGGAGGGCGAGCAGGAAGTGCTGGAGGCAGCAAGGGAAAATGCGGAACAAGAACAGAAAAACGTGGAAGAACTAATTACTACAAAACGGCAGCAGATTAAAGAATATGATTCGGACATATCTGAACACGAAGCCCGCATTAAAGAATACGAAGCATCCATTGCAGAGCAGAATGCAACCATTGCAAGCCTGGAAGCTGCTGTGGAGGAAGAGCAGAAAAGACTGGAGGCTATGGGGCAGAATTCCAATGTGAAATATGATGGAGGAATGTTTGCCTGGCCGGCACCTGCCTATACAAGAATTTCCTCCGAGTATGGAAACCGTATGCATCCTACCTTGGGAGTTGAGAGGTTTCATAACGGTCTGGATATGGCAGCACCATCCGGCAGTGATGTGCTGGCAGCCTATGACGGCACGGTGGTAGCAGCAGATTATAATGCCAGCATGGGGAACTACATTATGATAAATCACGGAGACGGCTTGTATACAGTTTATATGCACTGTTCCGCTCTTTATGTATCTTCCGGAGCAACGGTAAGCAAAGGCTCTAAAATTGCGGCAGTAGGCTCTACAGGACGTTCTACAGGACCTCATCTTCATTTTTCCGTTCGTTTGAATGGAAATTATGTAAACCCCAGAAATTATCTATAGAGGTCTTATGAAAGGAAAAGGGAAGCATGTTATAAATAAAAAGGATGGAAGGGATATATTTTGGAAAAGGAAAAAGAAGTAACCCAGGAGCAGCTTTTAAAGGAAGCCAGAAAAAGCGGATTTGCAGGAGGAATTACTACCGGGCTGATAATCGGAGCCATTATAATCTGTACGTCCTATATAGCAAGCCAGCTTACGCCAAGGGCTTCTACCATGGCTTCAAGCTCAAAAAATGAAGCAGCAGGTGAAGTAATAGATAATGATGTAGTAAAAAAATTAAAGCTGTTAGAAGAAAGCATTGACAAGTATTATTTGGATGACGTGGAAACCGAGCAGGTGGAAAACAGTCTCTACAAAGGTTTGGTTGCCGGATTGGGCGATCCATATTCTACGTACTATTCCAAGGAAGAGCTGGAAGAAGTGTATGACAGCACAGAAGGGATTTATTATGGAATCGGCGCATATATTTCCCTGGATGAAGCAACAGGAGGCGGTAAGATTACAAAAGTCATGCCCAATACTCCAGCCGAGGAAGCAGGCATTCATGATAACGACATTATTGTAGCTGTTGATGGGGAAAATGTGCTGGGGATGACCTTAAGCGATATTGTAAGTAAAGTAAAAGGTCCGGAAAACACTCAGGTAACTCTTACCCTGTATCGGGAAGGGGAATCGGATTATCTGGAAATTCCTGTAACAAGAATGAAAATCGAGTCCCCTACAGTTACTTACCAAATGTACGAAAATGGGATTGCATATATCCAGATTACAGAATTTGATGCGGTTACCACGGAGCAGTTCAGGGAAAAGCTGAATCAGGCAAAGGCAGAAGGAATGAAAAGCCTGATTCTTGATTTGAGGGATAACCCGGGAGGCAACCTGTCGGATGTGGTAGACATATCCGGAGAGATTCTTCCGAAGGGGCTGGTAGTATATACAGAAGACAGAAACGGTAAGCGTAAAGAATATACCTGTGACGGGAAAAATGAAATTCAGGTGCCTATGGTTGTACTGGTAAATGGCAACAGCGCCAGTGCAGCGGAAATTCTGGCAGGAGCCATTAAGGATTACGGCAAAGGGACGATTCTTGGAACCACCACATTCGGCAAGGGAATCGTTCAGAGAATATTCGGACTTTCAGATGGATCAGCCATTAAGCTTACGGTCAGCCATTATTATACGCCAAACGGGAATGATATACATGGTGTGGGCATAGAGCCGGATGAGACTTTAGAGCTTGACTATGAAAAGTATTTAGAAGACAGATCGGACAATCAACTGGAACGTGCAAAACAGATTTTGCAGGGGCAGAAATAAGACGAAGAAAGGGGTATACTCAATAGAGTAGAAGCCCACAATAGGAACAGAATATATAAAAAAGGAGGGAACGTTCTTGAAGCAGGCATTTTTAATAACAGCATATAAGGACTTTCCCTCTCTTTATGAGCTGGCATCTTATTTGTCTGAAAATAACAGAGTATTTATTCACGTGGACACAAAAAGCAGGGATATAAAAGAAAAAGAAATAGAAAAGCTGAACCATCTTCCTAACTGCATGGCCATTTCCGTTTACGATATTGCCTGGGGCAGCATCAATCATGTATATGCCTTTCTGGAATTGCTGGCATGGGCCTTGGAGGAAAAGGATATTTCCTATTTTCATTGTATAACAGGAGAAGATTATCCCGTCATTTCTACAGAAGAGATGGAAGAACGTTTCTTGGCTGACAGTCCTATTTATATGGATTATTTTGCACCGGAGGAGTTAAACCATGCGGTAAAGATCCGTTACCAGTATTATAACCTGTTTCCAAATAAAAACGTTAAAAATCCTCTGTTGTGGCAGCTTCAGAATCTTACGGTAAAGCTTCAGAAGCTTCTTTTCATAAAAAGAAAAAGAATCGGAGAATTTCAGCATATATACAAAGGACTTGTTTATGTTTCCATGCCAAGAACAGCAGGGGAATATGTATTGCATTATTGCAAAGAGCACCCAAAGTATTTAAAAGATCTGAAAAGATGCCAGGTTCCCGAGGAGTTTTTCTTTCAGACGATCTTTATGAATTCCCATTTCAGGGACAAGGTAGTCAAAGGCAATCTCCGCTACATGAATTGGGAAAAAGGAGACGGAAGCAGCCCGGCATATTTGGACATGCAGGATTATGATCAGATTGTGGAAGGGGATTACGTGTTTGCAAGGAAGTTTCACGGGGAAAAGTCTTTGGAATTGAAGGAGGCAATCATCAAAAGATTGTGAGGATGTGCAGGTAAGGGGGATTTTGGTATGAGGACGTGGTGGCTTGCAGAGCATATGCTAGTCTTCCGGGCACGCTTTCGCTCTGCAAAGACGCAGCGGTACTAACGCACCAAAATACGGTGCGTAAGTGCCGGCGACTTTGCCAAGGCCCGGAAGACTAGCATATGCTCTGCAAGCCACCACTGTGTATCGAAAGACCCGTTATCTAAGCACATACTGGTTGTATGGCTTGAAAGGAAACAGCGGAAGAGGGGGAGCGTGGGTGTGGCTGCATTGTTTTTGAGGGTGTTTTTACTTAACAGCCTGTCCACAGCCTAGGGGAAAATTGCCATGGACGGCAATTTTAGTCGTATTGCGCCATGGAGGGCGCTATACGACGACCCGATCGGTATCAACAACTCCCCAGGCTGTTTAGTAAAAGCT
>CAMWWJ010000112.1 GCA_947177925.1 uncultured Lachnospiraceae bacterium | reverse complement strand
TTATACTCATAATTCTTCTCCTTTATGGTTTTAATAGTTATTTATTGCTGTTTCGTACAGCCCCCTTATTTAATAGACATGGTTTTTTTATACCCGGTTTTTGCTGTAAATAATTTTGTAAAATCATTCTTTCGTTTTTTGGGGCAATAAATTTTTGCCTGTTTATGAATATTTTTAATTGCATTGGCTCCAACCGTTTTTATTTTTACAGATTTAATTGTAATATTTTTTAACTTCTTACAGCCGCTAAATGCTTCTTTACCGATTTTTGTAACGTTTGCTCCGATTACAACTTTTGTCACCTTTTTTTTGCCTTTCAATGCCTTTGGCGCAATAGAAGTGACCTTGTACGTAATGCCATCCACAATAACAGTTGCCGGAATGGTGATTGTCTTTGATACGGAAGTTGTTTTTACAAATTCAACGGTTCCGTTTTTCGGCCCCTTCTTAGTGACTTTATAAATCATTTTGCCACAGGACAACCGCATGCCCTTCTCCGGCACATTCCTTATAGGTACGTCTTCCGAATCCGCATCAGATGGTTTTTTATCATCTTTTGACTCTGTATCGTCTGTTTTTTCACTGTCCTGTGTATTTCCGCCTTCACTGCCAAGGGATGGCAGCTCCTCTGTTTTTATTGCATGGCATACCGTACAGGTATAAGTCATGATTCCCGTTTCTGTATCAGTTGGTTCCTTTGTTATTTTACCTGTATCCCATTTATGTGCGTCAGCCGACACAATCTCGGTTCCTGTTTCTATCTTTTGACCGCAGTCCTTACAATATACATCTCCAGTATAGCCTGCTGCTATGCAGGTTGCTTCTTTATAGTCTTTCACTTCTGTATTTTGATGGCCTGTAGCTTCTATGTCTTCTGTCTTTGTTTCACCGCATATGATACAGGTATAAATCATGCTTCCTTTTTCTGTGCAGCTTGCCGGCTTTGTCTTTTCTCCTTCATTCCACGTATGAGGTCCACACTCTACCAGAACCATTGCTTCTATATCATCAAAAGACTCGTATAACTGACTGTCCGGACAATACGTAACCGGATAAGCAGTCTGTCCAAGACTTGATAGAACAGTCTGGGGATTCTGCCACACATAGCCATCCGGCAGCATAATATCTGCCAGTGTCCTGCCATATATTCCCTTGACAGATAGTGTTTCCATGGGCCTGTCCGGAATCGCCTTTTGAATGACACCGGCTTCCTTTTCCAATTCCCCCAGATAATCCTCATGCACGACTTTTACCGAAATGGTCTTTCCGATGTCCGCCCCTGTCAGCTCATATGTATTTGTATTCCTGCCTACTGCCAAATCTTCGTCACGATACCAGAAATAAGACACTTCACCGCTGATTCCATCTAATGCCACAGTGGCAGTCAGTGTATTTCCATACCGCAGTTCACCGTTTATCTCCACGGTTCCACGCAGCCGGCTGCCTGGCAGTTCAGCCGATTTTATAAAACTGCTTTGGGAGCCTGTACTATTTGGTGTTGACTGAATGGCATAGTACATAGTAGTTCCATCCAGTTTAAAACCATAAATGCAGCTCGTATCCTCTTCCGTCCCTTCCGGTATGTATAATGAAGCTACCTGTTCCGTGGAAAAAGGCATGCTGTATATTTGTTTTGCATCGTTAAAAATCAGTTTATTACGATAAATCTGGGGATAGGAAAATGCCCTTGTATAATAACTGTTGCCTCCGGCTGACCATTTATCAAATGTATACAGCGTCTCCTTGCTGCCTTTTAAAATATCATTTGTCTTACAAAGTTCAAATGCGTTTTCATCCACATAATACCAGAAACCATCGTGATAAATTATGCTGCCGGATGATTGTGCCCATAATGCATCCTTATAGGAATCATCCTCCGCCTTCAATGCGCTGTCCCATCCAGTATGCTTGGTTTCTGTAATTCCGGCATCGCTTCGCAAAAAATTATCATGCCCTACCCTTCCAATCCGGTCCCATACAGGATCGTCCCATGTAACGTCAATATGATAATACTGTCCATCAATGAGAATAATATTCCATGCATGATTGATTTCAGAGCTGCTTGTAAGATAACAGGGAATGCCCAGTTTATTCTGCATAATATACTGAAATGCTTTTGAATAGCCGTCACATACTGCCAACTTCTTTATCAGTGCGCCATATGCTGTATGGGATTCGTTCGGTATGGAATTCGTTAAATATCTTTCATAATCATATTCGCAGTATACCGCAAGCCAGTCATGAACAACCAGCGCTTTCTCATAATCTTCCATATCGTCTGTTATAAGCGCTGTAGCTTTCGAGGCTGCCGCATCCATTTCTCCCTTAATTTTTTTCGTCTCCTGTTCATCCATCGCATAGGAAGGCAAGATGGCAATGACAATTCCATCGTTGCTTTGCATATAACTGAATCTGGATGCTACAAAGAAAAATTCCGGATAATTATTTAAAATCTGATAATAGCAGGTGCGGATATCATTGCCCATTAGTTGATAATCCCATACCTCTATTTTCTCTCTCCGTTCCCGCAATCCGTTTATGATTTCGTCCGCTAAGTTATTTCGCCCTACAGATGCATTGTGCGTCCGATACGACCGGCTTCCGGTATCCAGCGGCTGATAATATTTCGGATCATATCGTTCTTCTTCTGTAAGTTCTATTGTTTTCACTATTGTGCCCGCCAATACATCTACGGAAAAACTGCTGCTGAACAATAGGAAAAAACCAAAGAAAAACAGTAGCTTATAATATTTTTTCACTTTCTTTCCCTCCTATACGCTTACTCTTGTACATTATATCACTAATATTCAGGAACTTGCAATATATTATCCATACAAACAGCCACAAAGAATAATCAAGAGTGTATCAATACATCTCTTCTCGTTATATTTTTATATCACAGTTCATTCCGTTCCCTACCTTCTTCTTCCCAAAGCGTATAATCCCTTTCAAATAATTCCTGGCACATCTGAGGCTTCAGTCTTTCATAATCCATTTTTTCCAAAAGCTTCTGTTGGACGAATCTTTTACTTTTCTGCTTGTATTTTGGCAGATGATTGATTTCCAACAGCCTTTGAAGCTCCGGCCTCCACATCAGGGTAATCTGAAGCTCCTTCTTCATTTTGGGATTCGGCATGGAAGGTCTTTTTTCTTCTATCCGGATTTCTGTTCCTTCTACAGCAACCGTCAGCACTCCCCACTCCTTTGGAATATGCTCTTTAATATGCTTCTCATGAGATTTTCCAATGACTACATAATTTTCATCACAATATTTATTATAATCCCTGATTTGTCGCTTCAGCCTTTCATATGTATCTGCATCACTTTTAATTTCCAGGCCGATAATCTGTTTTTCCGTCAGCATCAGAATATCCGCTCTGGATCTTCCGATTATTTTTTCCTCAAACATCCGTGTTTTTCCAAAACGTTCCTCTAAATAATCAAATAACGGTTCCCTGATGTCTTTATCATATAACATAGTATTTCTTGTATTCATTCTTTTCCCGTACCTTCCATAATTTCTTCCTGCTTCATGCGCTTTTTAATGGATGTACTTTTATTTTAACAGGTGTATTTATTTTGACAATATGTAATGCTTCACAGAAATCCATGCAAGAGAACTTACACTTTCTGATGAAGCCCGATTTTTGAGCTGCCTGCTGTAAAAACAGCATCCTCCTATACATTTTGTTCACTCCAATTTATTTATCATCTTTTCAACTCCCCACTTACCCTCTTTTTCTTCTCGTAAAATTTAGCCCCCTTTTTTATATCTGACTGAAGTACAAATTTGCCAAATAGCCAATTTCCTTCCGTAATATCTCCACCAAAAAACCTAACGTCTGATAAGGTTTGTCAAGTAGTGTTTCCCAACTTGCGTTTGAAACTATTGGGCTGTTGCTCGTTCTTGGTATGTGTCATATTTTCTACTCCTTTACATAAAAAAAGCGCATAGACTGATTTCTATACGCTCTAACACTGTGTTACTTATTTTGGTATTGTAGTAAATAACTCTTCCCGATAAACGATAATTTGTTTAATCCAAAATCACATTAATGATATCTTGAATATGTATTTGCATTGTATCTAAGCAAGGAACAGGACTAACTTCATCGTTTAACAAAAGTGGAAGTTCCGTGCAACCAAGAATAATGGCTTCTATATTTTCTTCCGTTTGCATACGAAATATTATTTTTTTGAAGTATTCTAAAGTTTCTTTTTTCACAATACCATGCTCTAACTCTGACGATATTTTTTGATTAACATATTCCATTTCCACATCAGAGGGTACAACAATATTAATTTCTTTGCGGAAAAAAGGTTGTTTAAAAAAATCCTCTGTCATAGTGAAAATTGTTCCCAATAAACCAATTTTCTTTAGATTTCTCTTTTCAGCTTCCTTACAAGTGGATTCAATTATGCTGATTAACGGAATTGGTGATAATTCTTGCAGCCTATCAAATACAATATGAGGAGTATTTGCAGATAAAACAGCAAAATCAGCGCCACTTCGCACTAAGTTATTGACAGCTTGAAAAAGGTAGGCTGTCAACTCATCATATTTTCGTTCTCCACAAAGGCATGTTCTGCTGTCGGCTCTCGTTCTGAACGACAGGATCTTTACACCCCGCCGTTGTCGCTTTTGCATAGACTATTTCCTCATTCACAATCTTTTGCTACTTTCTAAACTGCACATTTTTTATGGAATCAATCCTGATCAGCTTTTCTATTCCGCTTTTTTCCACCTTTATCAACAGCCATTTTTCATCCACATCCTCTATCAGGCTGTATTTATCCGCAATTTCATAATCGTACCAATCGCTTTCAAATCTAAACTTTGCCAGCTTTCCTTTATTCTTTTCCAATATCTCTTTTAAAGTGCTTTTTTCCTCAGTTCCAATTCCAACATCCTTAAGCTTCCGTTCCAGCTTAGATACTTTCTCCGATAAACTAATACACCAGATAAAAGCTAAAAAAGCCGCCATATATGCTACTGTTTCCATTGGTTATTTTCCCTCCTTTATATACTGAATGGAAAGAAGGGAGGACACCTGGATTAATTTCTGTTCGGTATTCTTTCCTTTTTTATATTCCACACTCATCCACTGACCGTCAAAATCCGTAATGACACAGACTGCATCTAAAAGCTCCATATCCAGAAAATCCTCATAAAATTTCAGTTTTACTTTCTTTCCCTTTGCACCATACAGCAACCGAGTTACCGGATTTCTCCCCTCCGGTTTTGTACCTGCGCTTTCCGTCTCTTCTTTTAATAAATAATCGCAGCTCACACTTAATATTTCCGCAAGAATTCCTATCTTATCCATTTCCGGATAGGACTGCTCGGACTCCCATCTGGATACGGATTGTCTTGTGACGTTCATCATATCCGCCAATTGTTCCTGCGTCAGATTTCTTTTTTTTCTTGCACTTGCAATTTTTCTTCCTATGGCCATAAGGCACCTCCTGTTTTTTTGTGTCTTCATAATAGCCCTTTTTTTATAAAAGTTCCATCAACCTTTGATTTCCATATGACACATTTTGGTTGCTTTGCATGTTACATTAGCGGTTTTTAATGCTTTCCAAGCCTGTCAGCTTTCCATTTTTATCATAAACCATTTCTCTAGTTGTAGGCTACTACAGTCTTATGGATTTATCAATACACTACCGGAGTCTTATAGAAAATAATGTCCCCAAAAAGAAATGCAGCCAGCAATGTGGCCGCATTCTCTTGCTTTTTTGATTTTAATAGGTAAACAGCTGCACCCAATAGTTTCTTCCTTTCGCGCTTTGGTCATATCCTACCCCCAGCTTGGTAAACTTTGGGATTTGTGCCATATTTGCACTTTTAGATTGTAACTTAACTTGTCAATATCGCCCTCTGAAGCAGGTCATTGATTACGCCAATATCCTCTATCTTGTTTATCCCAAAACACTTTTTGCCCGCATCCTTGATAGAGGCTCCGATATGATAGGCAGTGGTTCCATCAATTATCATAAATCTGTCGTGAAACGCTGTTGTATGTTTTACTGTCAAATTCGGATACTGTGCATTAAAATTTGCAATATCCTGTGCTGTCAGTCTGGCGCTTGGGAGCGTGTAAAATGTCACATCCACACCGTTCTTTTTCTTTGCCAAGATATTCAGTGTCACAATATCCACATATCCATCAATCAGCACAATGGTCTTGTCGGCCTGCTCCACTATATCCGCCATCAAGCTGAAGGCATCAAATATCTGCCCATTGAAGAAAATCTTCTGGCTATCTTCTTCATGGTCTGATATGTACTTAAATACTTGTGCCAACTGTTCTTCTGTTTTTTTCTCAAACGCTTCTCTTTTTATATCCGATTCAATCTGACGAGTCTCAACATTATTCACCTGTTTGAATAAATACATTGTATCAGCCATGTATCTGCGAATTTCAACAAACGTATCCATAATATTGATGCTTACCTGAACAGCAACATCACTTTTCAAGACAGAAGAAAGCATTGCGATTCCCTGCTCGGTGAAAGCATAAGGCATAAACCGTCTGCCGCCGTAATTGTCCCCTGAACTTGAAATCACATTTTGTGATCTCAAGTTTTCAAATTCTTCCTTCGTCAATTGAAATCTGAATCTTTCTGGGAACCGTGATATATTCCTTTTAACTGCCTGATTCAATATTCTTGTTTCCACACGATACAGCATTGCCAAGTCACTGTCTATCATAACCTGTTTTCCCCTAATTACATAAATTAGGTTCTGTATCTGCTCAGTGTTTGCTTCGACCGCAACCGGTAGATTATTATTTTCCGCCAAAAAAATCTCCTCTCCAAACATGAAATCACATTTTGTGATTTCATGTTTAATTTGTATCTGTTTATATCTCAACTTGAATTACTAATCTAGTACCTCAAATTTGAAGCCGCAAACTGCGATTTCGTAAAAATTATATCATCCCACCTGCCTGCACTCAACAAAATTTGCTAAAAAATCCCTATTTTTTACACATCCCGGCTATCTCCCAAAAACAGCAGAAAGTGAGGATTTTATGAACCTATCCACCAACCGGTAAGGAAACAGCAATGACCAGAATTTTTAAATTCTCTGTTTTGCACAAATAATAATTATATGTTACATTAGCGGTTTTTCAATGCTTTTCCAAGCCTGTCAGCTTTCCATTTTTATCATAAACCGTTTGAACGATAATATCTCCTCCATCTGAAGATTCAAAAGAAAAGGTTCCTTGTTTACTGACATCTATAAATTGTTTCACCAATTCACCCTCCCAATATACATTCCCTATGGAACCATCTTCTGGCTCCTCATAGGCAATACCATAGTCTTTATAGGCAGAAAATATTTCCTGAAAACTCTTTCCCTTGCTATGTCCGCCCATTGACTCCGCCACTGCCTCCGATGCAACTGTGGTCTCATCATCGGCTGTCTCTATCAGATATGCAGTTTCATACGTAACTGTCCCTGCTGCTTCTCCGGTCTCCACAGCAGTCGCCTCTGCCTCATTCTTTGGCTTTGAAAAATCTCTTGCTTCAAATTCCTCCTGGGAATAGGGCTGAATGTCTACAATCTTTCCAAAGAGTTCCGTACTTCCATCCTCATTTTGGGTATCGTGAAATACTGTATGGACGTCAATGGTTCCTTCCTCATTATAATAGGAATATCGGCTTACTACGCCACCGCCCTCCCATTCATACCCGTCTAGGAAATAACGGATTAATTCTCCTTTATAGTATAGATAGTCGTTCTGCTTTGTAATCCCATACTTTTCGTACTCCCTGAATAACTGTCTTTGTTTCTCTTCTTCTGAAATGTTTTCCTTATCCTCTTTATCACTTATATAAAGAATTGTCCCCTGTCCTCCTGTATGATTTGATGTGGAAAATGCCACAGTAATGCCTACAATCAGTATGACTGCAGGAATCCATGCAAAAACCGATGCTTTCTTTATTTTCATAATGGCAGTAATCCGTTCTTCAATGGCATTTTTGCTAAAATTATTGCAAAGAGGAGTCAATCCGCTTTTTGTTTCTTCCATGCGGATCAGTAAATGTGCATAAGCAGATTTCATCTCTTCTCCAAAATGGCGCACAACGCTTTCGTCACAGGCCAGTTCCATATCCCGATTGAAAAGAAAGAACATAAGCCACACCAGCGGATTGAACCAATGAATGCATAGAACCCCAATCAATACAATCTTTGTAATGGCATCCCATCTTTGAATATGTATGAATTCATGCTCTAATACATATGGCAATTGCTTTGTATCTTCCCAATCTGTTGTTTCCGGCATTAAAATAACCGGATGCAGGACTCCGTAGGTAAGAGGCGCCAGAATCCCTTTTAGCTGTCGTATAGCTAAAGGACGCTTTAGCGGATGTTCCTGAATCCACTGCAGGGCTCTTTTGTGCCCTACTGGTAAAGCTGTCTGAAATTCCTTTATACATTTTAGATAACTGATTAAAAAGAAGAGAAGGCATAGGAAAGTTCCTGTTATCCAGATAATCCTCCATACAGACCATTTGACGTCACTCTGCATGTTAGACACAGCAGTTTCCATCAATTCCGCCTGTCCCATGTCAGCAGTTGACAAACCTCCTGACAATACGTTTGTTATTTTCGTGTTGGATTCATTCCGCCATATCAGGGAGTCTATGCTAAATACAGATGGCAGCCTGTAAGGAATCAATAAACGGATACACACTATCCCCCATAAAATAAAAAACATCTTCTTTGGCAGCCTGTTCAGCCATAAGGCTCTTATGGTGGCAATCACTAAAATCATAATGCCGCCCAAAATACTCATATGCAACAAACTCATATCCATCACCTCATTCTAAATTTCCGACAATCTGCTTCAATTTCTCAATCTGTTCCGAAGACAGCTTCTTTCTGCTTAACAAGGCAGCAAACAACTTATCCGCAGACCCGTCATAAATCTTATTGATCAATTCGTTTGTCTCTGCCTCTTGCACCTCTTCTTTCGGAATCAGCGCATGACACATAAAATTAGGCTCTAAACGCTCAATAGCTCCTTTTTTTATACACCTTTTGATAAGTGTATAGGTAGTATTCCTATTCCAGCCAACCTCTTTATTCAAAACATCTGAAATGTGTTTTGCCGTAGTATCTCCCTCCCGCCATATGACATCCATTACTTTTAACTCTGAATCAAATAGTTTTATGTCCATTTCCCTTCTCCTTTCATAAGACTGCAGTAGTTTCTCTAGTTGCAGACTACTACAGTCTTATAGATTTGTCAATACACTACCGGAGTCTTATAGAAAATAATGTCCCAAAAAAGAAATGCAGCCAGCAATGTGGCCGCATTCTCTTGCTTTTTTGATTTTAATAGGTAAACAGCTGCACCCAATAGTTTCTTCCTTTCGCGCTTTGGTCATATCCTACCCCCAGCTTGGTAAACTTTGGATTTAATATGTTGGCTCTATGACCATCGCTGTTCATCCATGCTTCCATGACAGCTTCCGGAGAAATCTGTCCCCATGCAATGTTCTCACCAGCTCCGCTATAACGGATGCCCTGCTCCTTCAAGACAGTACTGAAGCTGCTTCCGTTCTGTCTTGTATGGGAAAACGAGCTTTGGATTTCTTTTGCCCGTATCAAAGCCGCCCCTTCTATTTCTTTGTCTAAGGCCACTGGATTCAGTCCGGCTTTTTCCCTTTCCTCATTTACCAGTTTTACTACCTGCTCTGCAAATGAAGCTTCGATAGAATCCTCCTCGGACTGATCGGGAGCTTCTGTTCCGTTTTCGGGTTTATTTGTTTCTGGTTTATTTGTCTCCGGTTTATTCGTCTCTGGTTTATCTGTTTCCGGTTTATCCGTCTCCGGTTTATTCGTTTCCGGTTTATTCGTTTCCGGTTTATTCGTTTCCGGTTTATTCGTTTCCGGTTTAT
>CAMWWJ010000111.1 GCA_947177925.1 uncultured Lachnospiraceae bacterium | reverse complement strand
TTCCTATGCTCTTTCAGAAAGGAGCTTTTCCAGTCTTTCCCTGTATCCGGGCGCATTTTTTATGGAAAACTTATCGTCGAACATTTCATATTCTGCATCGGACAGAAGCGTTTCCAGCTTTTCTTCCACATTTGTTTTAGTAACAATGCCGCAGGCTATGGACAGAATCAGTTTTTCATCCTGAAAGCTGCTGCAATTTTCCTTTACACGTCTGCAGTAGTCCTCTGCTTCCCCTTCCTCTGCCATAGGAATGAGCACACTGAAACAATCTCCCCCGCATCTGCCGATTACATAATCCGGCTTTGCTTCTTCCTTTAAAAACTCTGCCGCCTTCTGAATGAGCCTGTCGCTTTCCTCATCCCCGAAATGATCATTGAAAAACTTCCAGTCATTAATATTCACGCTTAAAACCGCTACCGGCACCACATCGGACCGGTCAATCACTTTCATGCGGTTATCGAAATAGGTGCTGTTTAAGGTTGCAGTGAGGGCATCCTGCTTTTCCCCATGCTTTACCTGATACTGCTCCTTTTCCAGCTTTTTCTCCAGTTCATCTGCATAAATAGAAGTCTCCAGACAGGCATAGGACTTATGTCCCTGTATGGCAAGCTGTTCCACAATTTCCTCTACCAGTTTGGAAAGCTGTTCATCCTCTTTATACTCTTTTCCTTTTATGTACAGATGCCCAATGGTGCGGTTCATGATCTTGATCTTTTCGCCCGGCTCATTTACCACATCCGGAACAAAGCCCACAAAATCACCAATACACACAGCCTTTTCCCCATGCCGGTCAGTCAGCAGCATCTGCAGGCCACTTATCTTTCCAATGCTGTCCAGATAGCCTGTTAATCCTCCTATGTCATACAACTGTGACAATCTATAATGCTTGATATTTTCCTTTAATCGCTTCTCAAGCGGAACCAATCCAAATGCCATACCGCCACCTCTCCTTCCCTTTTTGAAATACCCTGTCCCTTTCTGCCATTATATCGTTTTTCCCTACATTTGTCTAGGAAAAATAAGCCATCTATTCCCTGTATTTTTCTAGTAATTCCACCCGTTTTATGATACACTGAAATAAGGTTATTCTGTTACGTAACCGGAAAGGAGACTTCCCCATGCAATATCATCTTGATTTTAATTTTTGCAGTATCCCACTGCTGGCACTGCTCTTTTTTCTTTATAACAGGAAGAAGAAGCTTTCTTTACATCAGAACACACTTTATACTGCACTGATTATAGCCGCCTTATTCAGTTCCGCATTTGACATAGCAAATGTAATGGCCTCCCGGCATGCCGACAGTCTCCCTTTCTGGCTTTTAAATGCTACAAGCTATGGATATTTTTTGTTTCATAACTCCATACCGTTTTTCTACTCCCTGTATACATGCGCTCTCATACATAACGATATTTTTCACATATCCAAAAGATTAAAAATACTTCTGCTGCTGCCTTATCTGGTACAACTTTTTGTGATTTTTACCAATCCCTTTACAAAAGCTGTTTTTTACTATGATTCTTTTGACTATCACCGGGGCTTTTTCCAACTGCCCCTTTATGTAATCTGCTTTTATTATGCCGGATTCGGAGCCGTATACTGCTCGCTGTTCAAAGACGTACTGTTGAAAAATCTTCGCTTTTCTCTTTATACCTTCATGGTCATTTGTTTAAGTGCCTCTTTATTCCAGCTTTTCCATCCGGAATATCTGATTGAGAACTTTACGATTACCTTCTGTCTGCTTTTGATTTACTTAAACCTGCAAAGACCCGAGGACTTTATCCATGACCATACCGGCGCCCTGAATGACAATGCTTTTTCCAAAAATTTTCTAATAAACACCAAGACCAACAGGCAGGACCGGATACTGTTTCTCTGCATTGAGGAGCTTCCTGTTCTGATTCATACTTTTACACCCGAAAGGTTTTTCCAGCTCCTCTCCGCCGTTACTACAAGGCTGGAGCATGCTGCCAGACAGGAAGTCTATTATCTGGATAACGGTTCTTTTGCCATTATGTACAAAGAACGGGCTCCTTTTCCCACAGATGATCTGCTGAAAAAAATAAATCATATCTTTGAAAGCAGTTTTTCCATGGATTCGGCACAGATCAACTTGGACTTCCGTACCCTTACGCTGTCACTACCAAAGCACGGTCCGGATCTGGAAACCGTCTATCTTTACCTGCACTATCTGCAGGAGCTGGACAATTCAAGGCACTGGGCTTTATCGGCAGATGAAATCAGTATTTTTGACAGGACAAGAAGACAGCAGATAGAAGCTGCCATGAAATGGGCCATAGACAATGATGGATTTGAAATATATTACCAGCCCATTTATTCTACCAGCAAAAATTCCATTACTTCTGCGGAAGCTCTGATTCGCCTTCGAACAGAAGAGCTTGGTTTCGTGCCGCCGGATGAATTTATTCCTTTGGCAGAACAAAACGGCATGATCTTAAAAATCGGCCATATTGTATTTGAGAAGGTTTTTCGTTTCATGTCGGAAAATTCCTTAGACCAAAAAGGCATTGAATATATTGAAATCAATTTATCCATGATACAATGTATGCAGGAAGGACTTTCGGAAGAAGTCATTTCCCTTATGAACAGGTACAAGATTGACGGTAAGCATGTCAATCTGGAAATTACGGAAACTGCTGCTGCAAATTCCCCCAAGATGCTCATTCAGAATATGACTCTTCTTTCCAGACAGGGCATTACCTTTTCCCTGGATGACTTCGGAACAGGCTATTCCAACATCACTTCCCTGTTGAACCTGCCTCTTTCCATTGTAAAGTTTGATAAATCCTTGATTGATATAGCTGCAAATGACGATACGGGAAAAATGATTTTAGACAGCTCCACCGCTATGATCAAACAGATGAATTTAAATATTGTAGCCGAAGGAATTGAAACCATGCTTCAAAAAGAAGATCTGATGCAGTCAGGCGTTGACTACCTGCAAGGCTACTTTTTCTCAAGGCCTGTGCCCGGCCCGGAATTTTTAAAATTCGTGGAAGAATTCAACCAGATATAAGCAGAACGAAAAATACCAGATAATGATTTTCACCATCGTCTGGTATTTTTCGTTCTTCCACTCTGTTTCGGCATTGCTTCTACCTGTCATTCAATTCTTTCCGAAAGCTGCTGCAATATTCCTTCGCTGCATTCACATCATATTGATGCTCCTCTAACAGATTGATAAAATGAGAGCCGACGATACATCCGTCAATTACCTCCTTCATAGGAAGCACATCCTTTGGAGTCCGAATGCCAAAACCCATCATGACCGGGATTTTGGAAACCTTTTTCACTTCCGTTAAATAATTCAGCACATCCTTATGAAACTCTGCTGCCTGTCCGGTAACCCCCATGCTCGATACACAATAGACAAAGCCTCTGGCATTTTCTAAAAGCATTGGAATCCTATCCTTTGACACAGGAGATACAAGCTGGATCAGAATCGGCGACTGTTGGTTTTTATCCAGTTCATCCTGAAGCTGCTTTTGCTCCTCAAATGGCAGATCCGGCACGATCAAACCGTCTACGCCTGCTTTCGCACAGGCATTTACAAAGTTCCCGATTCCAAAATAAAGTATCGTATTAAAATACATCATAAAGACAATGGGGATATCACAGCCTTCTTTTCGCACCGTTTCCACCAGCTCAAGGGAATTTTTCAAATTGGTCCCCCGGCTTATGGACTTATAGGAGGCAGCCTGAATGACCGGACCGTCCGCCACCGGATCGGAAAAAGGAATGCCTAACTCCAGAATATCCGTTCCCGCTTCCTCCTGAGCCTTTATGAGCTGCTTACAGCCCTCCATATCCGGAAGCCCGGCAGTCATATAAGTAATAAATGCCTTTTCCTGTTTTTCCTTTACCATTTTTAATTTTTCTTCTATTCTGTTTTTCATTCTTCCGCTCCTTCTCCCTGTTTTTAATTCAAATAACCCTTACCGGAAAAATAAGCTTCAATGGTATGGGCATCCTTATCTCCCCTGCCGGAAAGACAGAGCAGAATCGCTTCTTCCTTTTTCATGGTCTTTGCCTTTTTAAATGCATAGGCAAGGGCATGGGCGCTTTCTATGGCAGGTATGATACCCTCCATTCTGCAAAGCTCCGATAAAGCGTCCATGGCCTCCTCATCGGTTATGGAAACATACTGTACCCTTCCGGTTTCCTTTAAATAGGCGTGCTCCGGCCCTACTCCCGGATAATCCAGCCCTGCTGAAATGGAATGGGCAAGCTGTACATTTCCGTCATCATCCTGCAAAAGATAGGACTTCATTCCATGGAGTGTTCCAGGCCTGCCAAGCGCCATGGCAGAAGCATGTTTTCCTGTTTCGATGCCAAGCCCTGCTGCCTCCACACCAATCAGCTCCACTTCCTTTTCCTCCAGAAAATCCGCAAACATTCCAATGGAATTGGAACCGCCGCCTACACATGCCATAACCACCTCCGGCAGCCTTCCTTCCATTTCCAGAAATTGCCTCTTTGCCTCTACGCTGATGATTTTTTGAAATTCTTTTACCATTTTGGGATATGGGTGTGGTCCCACTGCGGAACCGATTACATAAAAGGTATCTTCCGCTTTCTTTGCCCATGTACGGATTGCTTCATTGGTGGCATCCTTTAGGGTATTGGAACCGGACTGTACGGAAACTACCTTTGCTCCCAGCATTTCCATGCGCATTACATTCAAATGCTGTCTTTCTATATCCTCGGAACCCATATAGACCGTACATTCCATGCCAAACAGGGCTGCTCCTGTTGCCGTTGCCACTCCATGCTGGCCTGCTCCTGTTTCTGCTATTACCTTTGTCTTTCCCATTCTTTTTGCCAGTAAGATCTGCCCGATCACATTGTTGATTTTGTGTGCACCTGTATGATTTAGGTCCTCTCGCTTTAAATAAATCTTAGGCCCATATTTCTCCGTCAGGCGTTTTGCCAGATAAAGAGGGGTTTCACGGCCTACATACTCCTTTAAGTAATAATGATATTCTTCTATAAAAGATTGATCTTGAATGGCTTCCTCAAATGCTGTTTCCAGCTCTTTTAATGTGTTCATTAAAGATTCGGAAACATAC
The DNA here is from genome assembly GCA_947177925.1 of uncultured Lachnospiraceae bacterium. GTDB lineage: Bacteria > Bacillota > Clostridia > Lachnospirales > Lachnospiraceae > RGIG3040. The sequence continues at coordinate 4,897 of CAMWWJ010000111.1, read as the reverse complement.
TGTCCGCCAAATTGTCCATAATATGCACTGCTCATTGTTTTCGTCCTTTCCTTTCTCTTATTTCCTGATTCATATGCCAAATCCTTGCTTCCCTGCTTGTCATCCTTTTCGCGCTTCTCTGACGAACCGTCTGATTTTTTCCGGGTCTTTTCCCACCTTATCCCGGTCAAATTCTACTCCGCTGCTTACATCCACTATATGGGGACTTACCGCTTTTATAGCTTCTTTTACATTTTCCGGCGTCAGTCCTCCTGCCAGAATGATTTTTACTGGAAAGCCCTCCAGCCCCCTTCTTACTTCCTCCATCAGCTTCCAGTCAAAAACCTCCCCGGCTCCTGGTATCAGCCCGTCAAACAGCAGGGCTTCTGTGTTATCACATTCCTTGATTTTATCAGGAAGCTTTTCATCCTTAGCCCAGACTGCCCGAAACAGGGGAATATGAATGGAATCTAAAACTTCCTTTTCAGGACTGCCGTGAATCTGGATATAATCAAAGCCCATGTCTTCAATCCTTCCCACCTGTTCCTTTGTAGGAGAAACAACCACCGCAACCGTTTTCACCTGCTGCCCCTGCTCTTTCTTTTCCCTGAAAAACTGCAGGATGTCTTCTGCCTGCTTTAACGTATTATTCCGCTTGCTCTTTTCATAAAACATAACAAGCCCTGCATAATCTACTTTTTCTTCTACTAATATTTCCGCCTCTTCCACAGAGGTGATTCCGCAGATTTTAATTTCTATTTTCCCTTTCATGCACTCACCTGCTTTTCTCCCTGCACCTTCAATGCTGCAAAAAAATCCGCTTCCATTTATCCGCCAGCTCTCCCGGCTTTTGTGCTTCCATGAACACCGTCCCGATTAAAAGCCCATCCACCCCGCAGCCTTTTAAAAAGGCAATGTCCTCATCTTTTGCCACGCCGCTTTCCGATATGAATACGACCTCCTCCGGCACCATTTTGGAAAGCTTTTCCGTAATATGCAGATCAATGGTAAAATCCTTCAGATTCCGGTTATTGACGCCAATTATCCCTGCATCAAGCCCTAATGCCCGTTTCATTTCCTCTTCATCATGAACTTCCACCAGCACATCCATTCCAAGATCATAGGCAAGCTCATAAAACAGCTTCATCTCCCGGTCCGTAAGAATTGCCGCAATTAAGAGAATACAGTCGGCTCCAATTACCTTTGCCTCAAATATCTGGTAAGGGTCAATGATAAAATCCTTCCTGAGCATGGGCAGTGGGGAAATCTTCCTGATTTCCTTAAAATAATCCACGCTTCCTAAAAAATGATCCTCCTCTGTCAGACAGGAAATTGCGTCTACCGAAGCATTATACTGGTCGATCCGGTCTGTCAGCTCCACTTTATTATCCATTTTTCCGTGGGAAGGGGATGCCTTTTTAAATTCACCTATAATGGAGAGGCCGGGCTTTTTTAATGCCTGATAAAAGCTCACGGACTCTCTCTCACACTGGATGGCAAGCTTCTTCATTTCTTCCATGGAAATCTTGTTCTTAGCCTGTATGAGCCGTTTCTTTTTATCTTCTACGATTACATCTAAAATCATCTTGTATACCACCCATTCTTTTATATCTGACCGTTTACGAAGTTTTCTATCAGTCGTTTCCCATGTTCCGTGTAAATGCTTTCCGGATGGAACTGAAGTCCCACTACCGGATAGTCCTTATGCTTCATTGCCATAATCTCTCCATCCTCCGTAGCCGCCATAATTTCCAGACAATCCGGTAAGCCCTCTGCCTGCACTGCCAGGGAATGATATCTGGCTACCAGAATGGGAGAGTTGATTCCCTTAAAAATGCTTTCCCCCTGATGGGTGATGCTGCTCTGTTTCCCATGAAAAATGCTTTTTGCATAGGAAACCGTTCCCCCCAGGGCTTCTCCGATGCACTGATGTCCGAGACAGATTCCAAGAATAGGCTTTTTCCCGGTAAATTCCTTTACTACCTCCATGCATATCCCCGCCTCTTTCGGACTTTTCGGTCCGGGGGATAAGACGATTTTGTCCGGATCAAGCTGTTTTATCTCTTCTAAAGTAATCTTATCATTCCTTACTACTTGAATATCATTGGTAAACGTGCCAAAATACTGATATAGATTATACGTAAATGAATCATAATTATCAATAAGTAAAATCATAAGTTTTCTTCCTCCACTAATGTCTTTGCCAGCGCCATCACCTTATTGCAGCATTCCATATATTCGTTTTCTCCCTTGGAATCCGCCACGATTCCGGCGCCTGCCTGCAGATATACCCGGTTTTCCTTCTTGATCATGGTACGTATGGTAATACAGAAATCCATATTGCCGTTAAAACCAAGATATCCGGTAGCACCTCCATAAAGCCCTCTTCTCACTGTTTCCAGTTCGTCGATGATTTCCATTGCCCGGATTTTCGGCGCGCCGCTTAGGGTACCTGCCGGAAGAAAGCTTGCTACTAAATCAAGGGGATGGAACTCTCCCTTTTTCTTTCCTTCTACTAAAGAGACAATGTGCATCACGTGGGAATAATTCTGTACCTCCATAAACTGGGTAACCTTCACGGTGCCAAATTCCGCAATCCTTCCCATATCATTTCTGGCAAGGTCCACTAACATCACATGCTCTGCCCGCTCTTTTTCATCCGCCAGGAGCTCTGCCCGTAATGCCTCATCTTCTTCCTGAGTCTTTCCCCGCTTCCTAGTGCCTGCAATGGGGCAGGTAAATACCCGGTTATCTGTCTGCTTTACGATCATTTCGGGGCTTGAGCCAATGATTTCAAATTCCCCGAAGTTGAAATAATATAAGTATGGAGATGGATTTAATTCCCGCAGCTCCTTATAGAGCTCCAAGCCGTCCTGCGCCGTTTCTATGGTCCATCTTTGGGACAATACCGTTTGGAAAATATGCCCCTCACGGATGTATGTTTTGATTTTTTCCACCTTATCGCTGTATTGCTCTAAAGTGTCTGTCTTCTCAATGATTTTTCCGTCATGAACGAAGCTGCAGACAGTCTCACCGGTGCTTTCCCGCACCAGGCTGACCAGTTCTTCCGCTTTCTTTTCTCCGGTCTTCCTGCCTTCTTCCGTATCTTCCTCCAAAACAACTGCCGTCATTGTCTCTGCCACATGATCCACTGTGATGAATTCCTTGGTGAACATCAGCTGAATGGTTTCGATTCCAATCGTATCCGGATTGGCATCGGGGAGCTCTTCCGAATATCTGACGAAATCATATCCAAGGCTGCCTGCCAGCCCGCCAATCATGGCAAGCTCCCCGTCATCCTTTAAGACTTCAAATTCACTGTAATATTCTTTCAGCCGCTCTAAGGGATTTCCTTCCCTCACTTCCACAGTCCCATCCTTTCTCGTAATCACAAGGCTGTTTCCTTTGGATGTGATGATTTCCTCCGGCTCCACTCCAAAAAAGGAATATCTTCCGTTATCCTTATCATAGCTTTCCAGCAAAAATCCTTTTTTTCCTCTTGCAATTCCTTCAAACATGGAAATTGCCTTTTCGTTGACAATACTTACTGTCTTCTTATAAGCTCTTAATTTTCTTTTCATCTGATGCCTCCTGTCTCTCAATGCTTCAAAAATTCCCCGATGGTATTTCTAAAAAGATCCATATCACAATCTCCAGGAAATAAAAAAAAGCACCGAACGCAGCTACATCCTCATAAAGGGACGTAGAAAACGCGGTGCCACCCTTCTTCTCAAAATCAATCTTTTATGCCTGTACTCATAAAAAAAGCAGATATTCCAATCGGAACAATCTGCCACCAATTCATTTTGACTTTTACGGATACGGAAAACAACTTTCGATATCCTCCTCTTGTAACGTAGAGGCTACGGCTTTGGCTACTGTCATTCACCTTGCATCTCACAAACCCATTCCTATAAGCTTTTCATACCGGATTCCACCATAACCGGCTCTCTGTCATGAAGGGAGCAGATAGTACTCTCTTTGCTCATTGATTTTGCTGTTTTAAATTATTTAAAATATAGCACTGTTTTTTTCTTCTGTCAATGGGGGTTCTCAAAAACTTATCAATCCTTATCCATCATTTCATATCCAAGGTTGCTCAGCCACTTTTCCATATCCATGACACAATAAGTTCCGGCACCCTTCCAAGTATGCTTCCATTTTCCAAAGCTACCGCATATGCACTTTCCCTTACGAGCAAATCATTGAAAACACTTTCTCTTGCTTCAGTTCCAGACCAAGCTTATAATCGCCATTACTGTTACTATTGAAATTGCTATAATCCAATATCCTCGTTTCATATACAAACCTTTAAAGGCACATACGCCCCCTCACACACACATACAAATGAGCATTTATTTTTTTTATATCCTTAAGAATATAAGGATCCTCAAAAAAATGCATCTCTTCAAAGTCCTGTTGTGAAATTCCCTTTTCAAAATAGAAAATTTCTATTGTAGAAGGGTTTTCTACACCGTCAAGATCAACATAATTAAATCTTTTATATTCATACAAAGCGATTCCTTCTGTCCCCTCCAAATCCATATTATAGCTGACTGATATATTCTCAAACATCCATTTGCAATCCAGCTCCTCCATAATCTGTTTTTGCATCTTCATACGCTCCTCATACGACATGTCTGGTTGCGCCATTGCCAAATGCCGGTTTGAATATGCTTCTATTTCTTTTTGATTTTCTTCACAAAATGCAACCATTTCTTCAAAAGCTTTATTTACATTTTCCACCATTAAAGAATATTCGTAATGCGATTTTTTTTCTCTAAGAATTGGGGAACATTTTATACCAATTGCTATTGCTGCTATTATCGAAATTACTATAATTAAATATTTTTTCTCCATATGCTTCACTCTCTCCGCAACCTTAAAGACACATATACCCCCCCCTACAAACATACAG
>CAMWWJ010000110.1 GCA_947177925.1 uncultured Lachnospiraceae bacterium | reverse complement strand
CTGGAATATATGATAGATAACTATCAGAACCTAGTGTTCTCTATCTGTTACAAGATTACCGGTAATTATTTTGATGCAGAAGACATGACTCAGGAAACCTTTTTATCCGCATACAGACACTTTTCGAAATTTGATGGCACAAATGAAAAGGCATGGATTTGTCGAATAGCTACCAATAAATGCATTGATTTAAAGCGAAAGTCCTCTCGCAATCAGATTCCTACGGAGGAAGGATTCTTTTTAGAAATGAAAGATGAAAAAGGCACGCCGGAAGAGAATTTTTTCAATAATCAGATAAAAGAAGGACTGCTTGAAAAGTGCAGGACATTAAAGCCGCCTTATGATGAGGTTGCCTGTTGCTACTTTTATGAAGAATTGACAACCTCCCAAATTGCAGAGAAGCTTAACAGAAATGAGAAAACAATACAAACCCAGGTTTATCGTGCAAAGGCAATGTTAAAAAAGATATATGAAAGGAGTGGATTGAAATGTTAATAAAAGATAAGATGTCAGATGAGCAGATAGATGCCTTTATCGCATATATAGAAGAAAATGAAATGATACAGGCACCAAAAAACCTGAAGGAAAAGATACTTCAGGAAAGCCGAAATGAAGAAATTCAATTCAAAACAGCACACAAAATGAAAAAGGCATCTGCAAAGGCACAATTTGTCATTTATAGCCTAAAGATTTCGGCGGCAGTGGCAGCAGCAGTATTTTTATTAGCATTTATTAATACGGATTCTACTCCCGCCTTATCCGTGCCAAAGCAGGATATGGAAAGGAAAACAGTAGTCAATTTTTTGAATGAAAAATCAAATGAATGGAGTGGTAAATTAAATCAATTTTCCAATATGCTGTATCAATAAAAATAAAAAGTAAATGCAAGCCTGTAAGCAGGCAGATAGGAGTGACTTATGACTAAAAAAAAGAACGGATTTTTAACCTTTATATTTTCACTAATTCCTGGTGCTGGGGAAATGTTTATGGGATTCTTTAAACAGGGAATCAGTATTATGTGTGTTTTCTTTGGGCTTATTGCCATTTCCACCTATTTGGTAATCGGGCCCCTGACATTTTTGCTGCCTATAATATGGTTTTACAGTTTTTTTCATGTACACAATTTAGCTTCTCTTTCCGATGAAGAATTTTATGCAGTAGAAGATAAGTTTTTATTTGATTTTGATGAAGACATTTTCAAGAAGCAGATTGGAAAGGAAAAAACCCGTAAGATTCTGGCAGTGATTTTAATTATTTTTGGAAGCTATGCAATATGGGATATGTTTATGAATTATGTGTATGACCTTGTAAATGATTATATGAGGAGATTTATATGGTTGTATAGTGTATTGAGAGATATGCCGAGATTTGTATTTTCCGTTGCGATTATTTTAGCTGGAGTATATCTGATTAAAGGAAAAAAGAAAGAATTAGACCAGCTTGAAGAAATTTTGGAAAATACTTCGGAAAATGAAGAGACAAAATAGAAAATGACGGACAGGTGGAAAAAGCTATGAGAAAACCCGCCGGAAAGGAAAACAAATGGAACAAGAATTGAGATTAGGAGAAACAGAACAAATAAATTCATCAAGCCAAAGGAAAAGCGGCGTCAGAACTCACAGAGTAGGAACTATTACGTTAGGGATTGGTCTGGTAGGAGTAGGAGCTTTATTTCTGGCCCATATGTTTCTGCCGGAAATGTCCTATGAATTTATTTATAAAGCATGGCCTGTTATTTTCATTTTGCTTGGAATAGAAATTTTGTTAGCTAATGGAAGAAAAAACGTAGAATTTGTTTATGATAAAACGGCAATTGGCCTGGTAGCATTTTTAATCGTTTTCTCTATGTTCATGGCGGTTATCGGGTTTGCAGTAGAGACCAGTACAAGATATTATGAGCAGGAATATCAAAGATGGATTTACAATACCTATGATGAAAAAGCAGATAATATTGAATAGATGATTTAGTTAAAACACAATGCTCCTTTCCGGACAGGCAGAGCGATGAATAATCTGCCGGCGGAAGGAGCATATTTTGCGTATTCAGAAATTTTTTGTCTGCTTTAGACGAAGGAAAAGGCATGATGACTATGTATCAAATCTGTCCATATAAATAGTAAGTGTATCCAGCTTATCCTCATAAATAATGGAAAGGAGCTTGTCCAGGCTGTAAAGAGCTTTCTTTACCTGTTCTATGGTAATGCTTTCTTTATTAAGCGCATCTGCAATTTCATCAATATCCACAACCTTAACAAAACCGTCAGGATAAACGATCACATCAGCCAACAGATCTGTTACAATCATGGAATTGTCTTCAGGACGCATTTCAGAATCAATAATATCACAATAATAATAAAGCAGCTTATGTTCCCTGTCATAAAACTTGCTTATTTTGTACCCCTCATCAAAAAAGTAGCAGGAAAACCCATGGTCTAAATCCTTTTTGGGCTTTAAGGTATTCCATTTGGTCACTAAAATGTGATCTTCATAAAATAAAATCTCATCATCTTTTAAGAGAACACATTCATCAGGAATGATTCGCTTTCTGTATAAAATCGGATAGTTCATAATGCCTCCATGTTGTTTATCTTTTTGTATATAAGTATGGAATTTTGTTTGGTTATTCAAAATAGTACCCGGGTGGAAAGGAAAAGTCAAGGATGGAATGAAAAATAATTTCCCCAAATAATTCTAATTAAATCATGTATTCCGCTAGACATAATTGTCAAAAATATGTATAATGAACAAGTGGGATTTTTTTGACGATTTGTCACATTTTACCAAACAGAAAGTGATGTTATGAAGTATAGAAAAAGTGTATACCAGTCATTGGTCATGATAACACAGTTTGGAGTCAATATGCTGGTTCCCATATTCTTTTGTTCCTTTTTGGGAATGTATCTGGACAAATGGCTTGGAACCGGATTTTTCATGGTGATTTTCTTCTTTATGGGTGCTCTTGGAGGCTTTCGGAATATCTATATTCTTTCAAAGAGGATTTACGAGAAGAAAGAAAAGAGAGATGTGCATGATAAAAAAGATAAGACAGTTAAATAGCGCATTGCCGGGATTGTTTTTGGGTATTTGCGTATCAGGTATTCTTTTTGGCCTGATTTTTATCTGGTTCGTAAAGGAGAAATGGCAGTTTGGCCTGGGTCTGTTCCTGGGAGTTGTCATGGCGCTTCTGATGGCATGGCATATGGCTTATACGCTGGATGCCGCCATGAATCTGGGAGAAGAGGGAGCCGTTAAGATCATGCAGAAGCACTATTTCCTAAGATACGGAGCAGTGGTGCTTTTGTGCGGGATTGTGATGGTCACAGGGCTTGCCAATCCGCTGGCGGTATTTTTAGGGATTATGACATTGAAGGTAGCGGCTTATTTTGAGCCGTTTACTCATAAATTTTTTTATAAGGAAAGAGATTAGGAGGTGAATGTATGGGGCAAGGAATTTTGTTATCTGCAGGTGCTGATGTGGATTTTATGATTCATGGAGTATTTTCCTATGAATTATTTGGTCAGACTGTCTGGATAACGACTACTCACGTTTGCCTGTTGATCGTAGTGCTTTTGCTTATTGGATTTTCCTGTGTGGCAGGGCGTGTCATGAAGCGGGCAACGGACGTACCGGGAACATTCCAGAATATCGTGGAATTGATCGTAGAGATGCTGCAGAACATGGTAGGCAGTACCATGGGGAAGAGTGCCGGCAAATTTGTGAATTATATCGGCACCATCTTTATTTTCATATTAGTCTGCAATATTTCGGGATTATTCGGTTTGAGACCGCCTACGGCAGATTATGGAGTGACGTTACCGCTTGGTATCATGACCTTTTGCATTATCCATTTTAATAAGTTCAAGCACCAGAAGGTCAGCGGCGTGCTGAAGGGATTGTGTGACCCATGGCCCATTTGGGCGCCTATCAACATTATTGGTGATGTAGCAGTGCCGATTTCTTTATCCTTGCGTTTGTTTGCAAACGTGCTTTCGGGAACTGTTATGATGGCGCTTGTGTATGGACTGCTGTCCAAGCTTGCCATTGCCTGGCCGGGAATACTTCATGTGTATTTTGATTTATTTTCCGGAGCAATCCAGACCTATGTATTCTGTATGCTGACTATGACTTACGTGTCGGATGCAATCGGAAGCGATTCCTGATGAAGCATACCGGAGAAAATACATTGTATTACAGTATGCTGTTTCAAAAAAAGGAAAGACATATTAGAAACATAATAACAATATAAAAAGAAAGGATTCCCATGACAAATGGGGAAAAGGAGGAAACAAACATGGAATTCAATGAAAACTTTATCTTAGGATGTTCAGCAATCGGTGCAGGCCTTGCAGTTATCGCAGGTATCGGACCTGGTGTAGGTCAGGGTATTGCAGCAGGCCACGCAGCAGCAGCAGTAGGAAGAAACCCGGGCGCAAAATCTGACATTACTTCCACCATGTTACTTGGTCAGGCCGTTGCCGAGACAACAGGTCTTTATGGTTTGTTGATTGCAATGCTCTTATTATTCGTAAAACCTTTAGTATAGGAGGTTTAGACACATATGGCACGTCTATTTGATTTAGACCTTCAGCTTCTTCATGATGCTGTACTTACGGCCATAGCAGTATTTGCACTATTTTTAGTTGCTTCCTACAAACTCTTCAATCCGGTAAGGAAGTTCTTAGAGGACAGAAAAAACAGGATTGCTGAGGATTTGAGTTATGCGGCGGCTGAAAAGGAGCAGGCTGAGGATTTAAAGGCCCAGTATGAGGATAAGCTGAAGAACATTGAAAAAGAAGCAGAAGAAATATTAAGCGAAGCCCGTAAAAAGGCATTGGCAAATGAAAATAAAATTATTGCGGATGCAAAGGAGGAGGCTGCCAGAATCATCCAGAGGGCAAATGTGGAAGCAGAGCTTGAAAAGCAGAAGGCTGCAGATGATGTGAAAAGAGAGATGGTTTCTCTGGCCTCCATTATGGCAGGCAAGGTTGTTTCGGCAGCAATTGATACAACCGTATCCGACAGCTTAATCGACGAAACATTGAAAGAAATGGGTGAGAGCACATGGCTAAGCTAATTTCAAAAACCTATGGGGAAGCTTTATTTGAACTGGCAGTAGAAGAAAAAAAGATTCCCGTCTTTGTGGAAGAGATACAGGCTATTTTAAAGATACTGGAGGAAAATCAGGAATTCCTTTCCCTTATGAACCACCCCAAAATCCTGAAGGAAGAAAAAATCCAGGTAATGGAAACGGTTTTCAAAGGAAGGGTGCAGGAAGAGCTGGTAGGTTTTTTCCGGTTGATCATCATGAAAGACCGATATGGGGAAATCCAGTCTATCCTCCATTACTTTTTAGATGAAGTAAAAAGGCTGCAGGGAATCGGAGTTGCTTATGTGACTACGGCCACTGCCCTTACAATCATCCAAAAGCAAAGAGTGGAAAAAAAGATTTTGGAAACCACATCGTACAGGAAACTTGAAATGCACTATAGGGAAGACAAAGAGTTGATTGGCGGAATGGTAATCCGCATTGGAGACAGAGTAGTGGACAGCAGTGTAAAGACCAAGTTAAATGAGCTTACCAAACAGTTGCTGAAAGTACAACTGGTACAATAGCCAACAGGCAAAACAAGGAAAATCCCCAATACAGGATGGGGTAAAGAGGAAAGTAAGTAAAAAGAAAGGTGCGTAAAGATCCATGAATTTAAAACCAGAAGAAATAAGTTCAGTGATTAAGGATCAGATTAAGAGATATGCCGCAGAGCTGGAAGTATCCGATGTGGGTACGGTTATCCAGGTGGCTGACGGTATCGCAAGAGTGCACGGACTTGACAATGCAATGCAGGGCGAATTGCTGGAATTCCCTGGTGAAGTATATGGCATGGTGCTGAACCTGGAAGAAGATAATGTGGGTGTAGTACTATTAGGAAGCCAGAAGAACATCAATGAGGGAGATACCGTTAAGACTACCGGCAGGGTAGTAGAGGTTCCGGTAGGCGACGCAATGATTGGACGTGTAGTCAATGCTCTTGGTCAGCCTATTGATGGAAAAGGTCCGATCCAGACAAGCAAATACAGACAGATAGAAAGAGTTGCTTCCGGCGTTATTACGAGAAAATCCGTAGATACGCCGCTGCAGACAGGAATTAAGGCAATCGACTCCATGGTGCCTATCGGAAGAGGACAGCGTGAGTTGATCATCGGTGACAGACAGACCGGTAAGACCGCAATTGCAATTGATACCATTATCAACCAAAAGGGACAGAATGTAAAATGTATTTACGTTGCCATCGGTCAGAAGGCGTCTACCGTTGCCAATATCGTAAAAACATTAGAGGAATTTGGTGCAATGGCATATACCACAGTAGTAGCTTCTACTGCCAGTGAGCTTGCGCCGCTTCAATATATCGCACCCTATTCAGGCTGCGCTATTGGAGAAGAGTGGATGGAAAACGGAGAGGATGTACTGGTCATTTATGATGACTTAAGCAAACATGCTACTGCATACCGTACCCTTTCCCTGCTCCTGAGAAGACCGCCAGGACGTGAAGCATATCCCGGTGATGTTTTCTACCTGCACTCCAGACTGTTAGAAAGAGCTGCAAGAATGAGCGATGAATACGGCGGCGGTTCCTTAACGGCGCTTCCGATTATTGAAACTCAGGCAGGAGATGTTTCCGCATACATTCCTACCAATGTAATATCCATAACAGACGGCCAGATTTATCTGGAAACGGAAATGTTCAATTCCGGTTTCCGTCCGGCAGTAAATGCAGGTCTTTCCGTATCCCGTGTAGGTGGTGCGGCGCAGATTAAGGCTATGAAGAAGATTGCGGCTCCTATTCGTGTGGAGCTGGCACAATATAGAGAGCTGGCAGCCTTTGCACAGTTTGGTTCCGAGCTGGATGCCGACACAAAGGAAAAGCTGGCACAGGGCGAGCGCATCAAAGAGATTTTGAAGCAGCCTCAGTATAAGCCTATGGCAGTACAGTATCAGGTTCTTATCATTTATGCGGCAACCAACAAATATCTGTTGGATATTCCGGTTGATAAGATTACCAAATTTGAAGAAGAATTCTTTGAATTTATCGATACGAAGTATCCGGAGATTCCGGCATCCATTGCGGAAACAAAAGTGATTTCCGAAGAGATGGAAGAAAAGCTGAAAGGTGCAATTGAAGAGTTTAAGAATAGCTTCAAGTAGGCAGAAAGAAAAAGGTGATCACACATGGCGTCCATGAGAAATATTAAAAGACGTAAGGTAAGTATCCAAAGCACTCAGCAGATTACCAAGGCCATGAAGCTGGTATCTACCGTAAAGCTGCAGAGGGCAAAGACGAGAGCGGAGCATTCCAAGGCATACTTCAACTGCATGTATGAAACAGTAACCTCCCTGTTGGCAAAGACAGGAGATATAAAGCATCCCTACCTGACTCCAAACGGCTCAAAGAAGAAAGCAGTGATTTTCATTACTTCGAACAGAGGTCTGGCAGGAGGCTACAACTCTAACGTAGTGAAGCTCGTAACAAAGGGTGAAATGAAAAAAGAGGACGTAGTGTTTTATGCAATTGGTAAAAAAGGACGGGATGCCCTTCTTAGACATGGCTATGAAATGAAAGCGGACTATTCAGAAGTAATCGAAGAACCAGCTTATGTAGATGCCATGGCAATCTGCCATGAAGTATTAAAAGCATATGCAAAGGGAGAAATCGGTGAAATCTATCTGGCATATACAGCTTTCAAAAATACCGTAAGCCATATCCCCACCCTGATGAAACTGCTTCCTGTAGAAGCAGGTGAACAGGAAAATCAGCAAAAGGAAAAAAAGGCAGAGGCTTTGATGAATTTTGAAACAGATGAAGAAGAAGCCCTGAACATGATTATTCCAAAGTATGTGACAAGTCTGATTTACGGCGGTATGGTAGAAGCGGTTGCCAGTGAAAACGGTGCAAGAATGCAGGCAATGGACTCCGCAACAAGCAATGCAGAGGATATGATTAGCAAATTGTCCTTACAATACAATAGAGCCCGTCAGGGAACTATTACACAGGAATTAACCGAAATTATAGCTGGTGCGGAAGCAATCAGCTAGAAAAGGAGTGAAAGAGAAAAAATGGCAGGTAAAGCAATAGGAAAAATCACTCAGATTATCGGTGCGGTACTGGATATTAAATTTACCGACGGCAGCCTTCCGGAGATTAATGAAGCAATTCATATTCAGACAAAGGATGGCGGCAGACTGGTGGTAGAAGTAGCGCAGCATCTGGGAGATGATACAGTTAGATGTATTGCTATGGGACCAACAGACGGACTGGTGAGAGGCATGAAGGCAGAGGCAACAGGCGCTCCCATTACCGTTCCTGTAGGTGAAAATACCCTTGGACGTATCTTTAACGTATTAGGGGATCCCATTGATAATAAACCGGCTCCGGAGAAAGTAAACTATGAGCCTATCCACAGACCGGCTCCGGAATTTTCCGAGCAGTCTACAGAAACCGAATTACTGGAAACAGGTATTAAAGTAGTAGATCTTCTATGTCCATACCAGAAGGGTGGTAAAATCGGACTTTTCGGCGGTGCAGGCGTAGGTAAGACCGTATTGATTCAGGAGCTGATCCGTAACATTGCCACAGAGCATGGCGGATATTCTGTATTTACAGGAGTAGGAGAAAGAACAAGAGAAGGAAACGACTTGTACCATGAGATGACAGAGTCAGGCGTTATCGACAAGACCACCATGGTATTCGGTCAGATGAATGAGCCCCCGGGAGCCAGAATGAGAGTTGGTCTGACAGGTCTTACCATGGCAGAATATTTCCGTGATAAAGGCGGTAAGGACGTATTGTTATTCATTGATAATATTTTCCGTTTTACCCAGGCAGGTTCCGAGGTGTCCGCTTTGCTTGGACGTATGCCTTCCGCAGTAGGTTATCAGCCCACCTTGCAGACAGAAATGGGCGCCCTGCAGGAGCGTATCACTTCCACAAAGAACGGTTCCATTACATCCGTTCAGGCAGTTTATGTGCCGGCCGATGACTTGACAGACCCGGCTCCGGCAACAACCTTTGCCCATCTGGATGCAACAACGGTACTTTCCCGTTCCATTGCAGAGCTTGGTATTTATCCGGCTGTAGATCCGTTGGAATCCACATCCAGAATTCTGGATCCGAGAATCCTTGGGGATGAGCATTATCAGGTAGCCAGAGGAGTGCAGGAGATACTTCAAAAATATAAAGAATTGCAGGATATCATTGCCATCTTAGGTATGGATGAGCTTTCGGAAGAGGATAAGCTGGTTGTAAACAGAGCCAGAAAGGTACAGAGATTCTTATCCCAGCCTTTCTTCGTAGCAACCCAGTTTACGGGACTGGAAGGTAAATACGTGCCGATTACAGAAACGATCCGCGGCTTTAAGGAAATTCTGGAAGGTAAGCATGATGATATTCCGGAAGGTCATTTCTTAAATGCCGGAACCATAGATGAAGTACTTGCCCGTGTGAAGTAAGGGGTGAGCATATGGCAGAAGGAAAAAACTTTGATTTAAGAATTATTACTCCAGACCGGATTTTTTATGAGGGAGAGGCTTCCATGGTGGAGTTCAACACTACCGAGGGCGAAATCGGTGTGTTAAAGGGCCATATCCCTATGACGGTTATTGTAAAGCCGGGTGTATTGACCATTTACGGCGAAGAGACAAAAGAAGCGGCCCTTCATGCGGGATTTGTGGAAATTCTTCAGGATAAGGTAACCATTATGGCAGAAATTATTGAATGGCCACATGAGATTGACCTTGGAAGGGCGGAAGACGCAAGGGAAAGAGCAAGGCAGAGGATTAGCGAGAAGGCTTCGGAAACGGATATTCTTCGTGCGGAAACGGCTTTGCAGAGAGCGATTGCCCGGATTGAGGTATTGAAATAGGAATTGTAAATTGATATTAGTGTTAGGTAAGGAAAGAGTGTCCTTTTTAGGATGCTCTTTTTTCTTAAAAAAAATTTGATAATAAATGCCAAACTTCCCAGAAAAGTACCAAACTTCCCAAAAGTATTGCATAAATTGATGTAAGAAGATATTCTGATAATGGAGAAATTTTTTATCTGACTTAAAATGTAAAAGAATAAAACAAATG
>CAMWWJ010000109.1 GCA_947177925.1 uncultured Lachnospiraceae bacterium | reverse complement strand
ATTGCCGCTGTAGCTGGCCGCCGTAATGGCAATGGTAATATCTCTCATAAAATAAAATCTCCCTGTGTTTCATAATAGACATTAGAAATAAAAAAGTATCTGAAAAGATTATTTTTCGTATATAACGTCCTTATTATACAGTGGGAATGCTGATTTTTCAACTATTATAAAATTGCTTACCGGGGATTTGAGATATTGCCATAGAATCATTTTTCAGATATAATTTAGACGGAATCGGAGTGGGAATATTATGAGTTTTTCGGATTTTGGATTAGGATATGGGCAATTCAGTTTGGAGAAAATAATGAAAACTGACAGGGTTAAAAAAATAATACGAGCCATATGCTTTTTATTGATATCAGGGATCTTTTTCATTGAAATATGGGACGTAACAGAAGTGAAGACCAGCAATGCAATGTATTCTGAATTTTGGCAGGAGCCATCCGGGTATGATGTGTTGTTTCTTGGCACCAGTCATATGTATTATGGAGTTTCACCCATGAAAATTTGGAAGGACTACGGCATTACTTCATACAATCTTGCGGCTCCCTCCAGCCAGCTGCCTCAATCGTACTGGACTCTCAAATGTGCATTGGAATACAATAAGCCAAAGGTAGTAGTAATTGATACGTATCTTGTTCATGCAAATAAAAAAAGAGAGGGTTCGGAAAGAATCATACACGATGGAATGGATAGTATTCCTGTTTCTGCTACAAAGGCAAAAGCAGTAATGGATTTATTTGACACACAAGAGGAGTGGCAGGAATATCTGTTTGAGTTCTATATATACCATACAAGATGGAAGGAACTGGGAGAGGAAGATTTTAATTGGGCGCCTGTAAAGACCAAGGGTGCCCAATATAAAAGTGAAATAGTGGATAATTCAAGCTGTGAGAGGATAGCAGAGGATGTTGTGCTGGAAAAAAATACGGTGGGATATACTTATTTGCGCAAAATTATAGAAGAATGCCAAAAAGAAGGGATCCAGGTTGTGCTGACTGCCATCCCAAACTGTAACAGCATTAAGGCGCAAAAAGGAATGAATGGTGCGGGAAAAATTGCTGAGGAATATAATGTGCCCTTTTTGAATATGCCTTATGAGGAAGCCTTGGTAGACCCGCTGATCGATTATGCGGACAGAGGACATCTGAACCAGTCGGGAAGTAATAAAATAACGGATTATTTGGGAAAATACTTAAGTGAGAACTGTGATTTGACGGACTATCGGACATCTGAAACTGTGGCAGGAAAATGGGAGGCGGATTACAGGGAGTATAAGGCATATCGAACCAGTCTGCTGAAAGAAGAAACGGAACTGCCCTGCTATTTATTGTGGCTCAATGATAAATCCTACAACTGCTTCGTTTATCAAAGGGATGTGATGAATCCGGACACTTCCCTGCAGTTAAGGCGCCTTTTTGAAAATGTAGGTAATAAGCAGATGATTGATGCTGATACGGCGGCACAAATGCTGGGAGCAAAGCCCGATGCGGAATATGCTTTTATTCTGCAGGATATGGAAACAGGAGAGGTCATTGACAAAGCCTTGTTCCTTGATGGAAAAAAGCAGTGAGGCTTAGTGACAGGTGGGCCGAAAGACAAAGTTCTAGACAAAGATAGTGATATCCAGTATAATTATAACGTTTAGGTAATTTATGGAATCATGCGGATGGTTAGGAGCGGACAAATGAAATTACGTGATTTTTTGAATGAATATGAAATGGATTATGCACAGGCTGCATGCAGGGATAAGGAAATAGACATATCCGGATTAAAAGGGGCAAAGGTGGTGGTTCTGGGAGATGGAAGCGCCAGCTTTTCAAAGACTGTCATTTACTCCTTTTTAAATTTCAATGATGAGATGAATATGAAGGTGCAGGTAAAGTATGTTCCGATTCGTGGAGGAAAGACAGACAGCTTTTTAGCATTAAAGAAAAACAGAGAGGACTTTGAGGCGGCAGAGAGCATGGAAGCTCTTGAATGGGCGGATATGGTTGTGATGACAGGACTCTGCAATCAGCCCATACCGGAAACACCGGAATTTTTTGTCCAAACGATAGAATTATATACACAGGCATTTGAAAAATGTACAAAATGTAAAAAGGTCATCCTTCTATCTGACTATCGTGTTTTTGGAAATACATCTAAGGACTATGTGGCTTCCGAGTATGAGATGCCGGCATTTGACTTTGCGGATGAGGCAGCATGGAAAAGAGAGCTTTTAATGAGCATGGAAAGCCTCTGCAGCGTGTATGGAAAGCAAAAAGGCTTTTCCTATCAGATTTTAAGATGTGCCATGGCGGCCGGAGCATATGTGGAGTTTGACAATAATTTGTTGTATCAGCTGGCGGAAGCCGTGTCTGCAAAACAGCAATTAAAAATAGCAAGAAGCAGAAATAAATACAGCTTTGTTTATGTAAATGATATCATTCGGACTATCTTTTATGGTCTTTTTAACCTGCCTATGAATAAGACCTATCATGTGGCGGGGCCGGATTCCACCATGACTACAGGAAGCCTGGTGGAACTTTTGTATCAGAACTTTCCGGAGGATACCCATATTGAACTGGAACATGCAGAGAAAGATCCGGAGTATGGAGTGGCAATGAGCACGGACAAGCTTTTGCTTCATTTCTGGCTGCCAATGGTATCTGTAGAGGATGCCATGATATTGTTAATAAAAAGTAAAAGCGGCAGGGATGCGACCTTTCTTTTTGACGGCTCCTATCAGGGCAAGCTGCAGACGATCCATGATATCCTGCTGGCATATCTGTTAGAAATAGATCGAATCTGCAAGAAACATAATATCAAATATTTTCTGGCAGGCGGCACTTTGCTTGGAGCAATCCGGCACAAGGGCTTCATCCCGTGGGATGATGATGCGGACGTTATGATGCTGAGGGAAGATTACAATAAATTCCTGAAAGTGGTGCAGGAGGAGCTGCCGGGCAATCTGAAGCTGCAGACACCCAAAACAGAAAAGCTCAATCACAATGTATTTACAAAAATAAGAATTGACAATACTATGTTTGCTACAAAATTTACCGGACGATTCCTTAACATGCACAATGGTATTTTTATGGACGTGCTGTCACATGACCAGACAGCCAATCATAAATGGAGCCAGAAGCTCCACCTTTATGCCACCATGGTATTCCGGGCCCTGGTTCAGAACAAATGGAGAGGTTCTGTTGTAAAGTTTGAAAGCGCGCCTCCGGCAGTTGCTGCAATTGCTGAGTTCATTAAAAAGCTTCTGCCCATGAGAGCATTGGAGTGGCTGCAGGATACTACCATTACCTGGTATCAAAGAAGAAGGAATGCAAAATATCTGTACGACGGCATGGGAAGGAATTTAAAAAGAGGAGCTTTTCCTAAGAAATGGCTGGATGAAGTGATATATGTGGATTTTGAAGGGCATTCCCTGCCGGTTCCAAAGGAATATGACAATTATCTGACCTATCTTTACGGAGATTATATGCAGATGATTCCGGTCAGTGAACGAAGGGTAAGTCATGATATCGTATTGATGGATCTGGGAGAGTATACGGACTTTCGCTTATAAATGAGCATGGAGGAAGAACATGAAAAAGAATCTTGCATTTAGAAACTGCCTGAATATGATATTTGCGTATCTGGCAGTATGTGCATTGACCATGAAGCTGGATAATATGACGGCGGACAGCAGTGAAGGCAATATATTGTTCCGGATATTTTTGGAAATCAAGAAGTCGTTTACAGATAGGAGTATAGTTCCTTTTATTTTGCTGCTGGTGTTCTTTTTCTGGTTTTCCAAAGCTTATGGAAATGTATCCGGCAGTAAAAAGGCATGGATCATGGGACTGTCCTGTCTGTTTTCCTTTTTTCAGGTGGTAGGATATAGCTTTGAAGCGGTTGACAGCTGGTATCTTGCATTTGGAAACTGGGTGTGCTTTGGAAAGGCTTTTGTTGTTTATGTAGGATATACAGCAATTTTTTATGCAGGTTTATCCAGTTTATATGTGTGGATTACAAGTAAAAACATGGGTTTGAACTATGCCTGGTTTTCAAAAAAGCTGAAATGGCTTGATGGCAATAGAAAGTGCTTTTTTATCTTATGGGGAATTCTGCTGATTCTTTGGTTTCCATATCTGATTGCATTTTATCCCAGTGTTACCAGCGGCGATACTATGGATCAGCTCCGGCAGTTTTTCGGGCAGGATTGTTGGACGGCAAGCATTTCCAAGCTGATTTCTGAGGATGTGCTTATCAATAATCACCACCCGGTTATCCATACATGGATTTTTGGGTTGTGTATGCAGATTGGCAAGCTGTTTTCCCATGATAATTGGGGAGTGTTTATTTATGCCATAGGGCAGAGTATGCTTATGGCGGGAGTTTTCTCTTACAGCCTGTGTTTTTTGCTGAAGAAGAAAATTCCGGCGCCTTTTGTTATGGGCCTTGGCATTTTCTATGGGCTGTGGCCGCTTTATCCTATGTGGGCCATTTGTATGGGAAAGGATACCAGCTATGCTTTCTGGAATGTGCTCTATACCATATTGCTCATGGAGCTTGTGTTCAGCAAGGGCGAGGCTTTAAAGAGCAGGAAATTTTGTGTGACCCTGTTCTTTACAAATCTGCTGGTGCTGCTTACGAGAAATAACGGGAAATATGCGGTAATCATTTGTTTTCTTGTTGTTTTATGTGTATATCGGAAATACTGGAAGCAGGTTTTGGGAATCTTTGTGGTTTCTTTAGGGTTGTATACTATAGTATTTATGAAGATAGTACTGCCGTACTTTTCCATTGCTACCGGAAGCACAAGGGAAACCATTGGGATTTTATTTCAGCATACTGCCCGCTATATATTGGAATATCCGGGAGAAATTGTGGAGGAGGATCTGGAGGCGATTGACAAGGTCATGGCCATTGACCAGATAGACAAATACTATAAAGTGAATCATGGCAGGATCAAGCGGGCTTATAGGAAGGAATGCACGAAAGAAGAAAGAAATGAGTATCTGAAAGTATGGTTCAAATACTTTTTAAAGAGGCCGGATGTATATATTCAGGCCACCATGAATATTTCCTATGGTTATTTTTATCCGGAACGGCTGAAGTTTTTAAGTGATGCGGGAAGCATTGGATTTTTCCAGATTGACAAGCGGATTGTAAATGGCGGCGTGGATGTGGTGAACATCCAAAATCCGAAGGCATTGTCGCCAATCCGGCGGGTGATAAAACAAATCAATGGATTGATTGCCTGCAGTCCTGTTCTTTCCCTTATATCCAGTCTTGGCATGCATGCATGGCTTATGCTGATTGGAATCGTGTTTTTCATTATAGAAAAGAGAAAGGAATGCCTGTGCTTTTACACACCGGTTATCGTAAATACTTTAGTATGCCTGCTGGCGCCTAAGGTTGCGGTGCGTTACGGGTTGTCCCTGCTTTTTAGCATGCCGATTATCTTAGTGGTGACAATCAGTGTATTAAACCCAGCAATAAGGCAACAATTAGTGATGAAAGAATCGTCCATAAAGGAGAGGGCATGACAAAACGTCTTACAAGAGGAGAAATCTGTTTTTTTACAGCATATGCGGTATGGCTTTTGTCTGCAGTCATAAATTTAACCTATCTGAAGGAGCTGATTCCCTCTTTTAAGCAGATCAATGGCTTTATAGCAGATGTGGTTCTGCTGATTCTTCTTATAAAGTTTTTAGAGGATGAAAAATATGAAAAAAAGGCGCTGTTGGGTCTGGTGCTTTTAGGCATCCTGTTTTATGTTTCCAGATGCAGCAATGCGGAAAGCATCATGATGGTCTTTTATTTTATTTATAGTGCCAGAAATATTGATTTTGCGGATATTTTGAAGATATCTATCGGGGTGCAGCTAATGGTTATGATAACTGCCGTGGCGGCCTCTCTTTTGGGAATCATACCAAACGAAATATGGTATGAAATGTATCGGGTAAGGTACAGCCTTGGATATACGTATTGTACTTATGGGAGTCATGTGTTCCTGTTCCTTACACTGATGTATATTGCTTTGCGTAAAAGGCTGGGACTTGTGGAGGCGGCAGGTTTGTTTGCAGGAAATTACATCTGGTTCTTGATTACCGATACAAGAATTGACCTTCTTCTGTCCATTCCGGCAGTTCTTTTTGCATATATTTGGGAGCATGGACAAAAAGAAATGAAAAACGGGTTTTGGGAAAGAATGTGTTTTGTCTGGAGCGGACCCTTTATTGCGGTGTCGGCTATTTTGGTTCATGTTTTTTTTGACTCAGAGAATCCTGTCTGGAACAAACTGAATGTGCTGCTGAATAACAGGCTTGTTTTGGGTAGAACTGCCATTGAGCAATACGGCATTACTTTTTTTGGCCAGTATATAAAATGGGTGGGGCGCGGAGGCATAAAAAAGCATCCGGACTGGGTCTACAATTATGTGGACAGCTCCTATTTAAAATATCTATTACATTATGGAGTGTTCTTTGTTATTGTGCTTTTGACAGGTATTGTACTGGCAGGAAGTTATCTTGTGAGAAAAGAGAAAAAGAAAGGGTATTGTATTGCATTTTTATTCTGGCTGCTTTACGGTGCGGTGGATGCGGAACTGTTCGTTCTGTCCTTCCAGCCCTTCATACTTTTGTGCGGCCTGGGACTTAGGGAGGCTGCATATGAACAACAAAGGACAGATGGAAAGGCAAACAGGAAAAAGTGGGAGACAGGTCGTAGGAAATGGAGGTTTCAATGAGAACGGAGTATAAGACAGCAAACGTAATACATGTAAAACATATGCTGCATACAGTTATGAGACAATGGAATGTCCTGCTTGTACTGGCGGCTGTATTTGCCATTTTTTCCGGTGTGGTGGGATATATGCAGAAGCAGAAGGAAGCGGAAAAAATAGCGGCGCTGCCTGATGTGGAGCAAAAGGAGATAACGGTTACGACAGAAGGTTTTTATCGGGTAAAGGCTGTAGTTGAATTTGAAGAAACATTGAAAATACAGAAGGATTACAATGAAAATTCAGCTTTGATGAAAATTGATCCGTTACACAAATGGGGCTGTATCATCCAGTATGTGTTTAGCCGGGCGGAGGAAGAGGAAGACGTTAAGAAGTTGATAGATGTTTATTATGCACAGATGAGTCATCAGCAGGCATTTCTGGAAATAAATAATGGCTTATCGGAGCCGATGAATGAGGGGTATTTAAGGGAACTGATTACGTTTGAAACCCCGGGAGAAGATATGATCGTCGTAAAGATCATGTGTTTTAGCGAAGAAAGAATAGAGGAAATCACTTCTGCGTTTTGCGGGTATGTGGATGGATTATTGGGAGAAATGCGGCAAAGATATGGCAGTTTTGAAATAGAGGCTCATGTAGGGCAGATTACAGAAGGTGTGGATATGCAGCTGAATGAACGACAAAACACCAACAGGGTGCTGCTGATCAATGCCCAGGACGGACTGATGTTAAGGCAGGAGGCGTTAGAAGGAAATGAACCGGCTTATCTGAAACTGTATCGGGAGGCGAGGCTGCGGGATGATTATGAGGACGGCCAGCCGCTTATTCAGGAAGCTCCTGTAAAGAAAAAGGAAATAAAGGTATCCTTATGGACATTGAAAAAACAAATTGTTCTGGGAGGGATTGCAGGTTTTGCCATAGGTATTATCCTGCTTTGTCTTAAGTATGTTTACAGCACCAGGATTTTAAATGTGCAGAACATAGAGGAGATGTATGGAATTCCTGTTTTATGTTATGTGGACAAGAAGGCGGATGCAAAGGTCTGCTTTGAAATGACGGCTGTAAAGCTTGCTTTAAAAAATAAGGAGACAGGAAGCGGCAGGAAGCTTGCTTTGACGGGGACTGTTTCCGGTGAAAAATACAGTGAATTTTTTCAAACATTTGCAGCAGCATTGAAAAAGCAGGATATTGTTGCAGAGGCTTTGGGAAGCATAGCTGCGGCTCCGGAAGAATATAAGAAGCTTAAAGATAAGGATGCTGTCATTCTTGTTGAAAAGGTGGGAGAAAGCCGCTTCGCTGACCTTGGCAGGGTGATTTCCCTGTGCGAAGAGGTCGGAAAGCCCGTTGAAGGTGCCATAGTAGTAGAGTAGGGAAAAGAAGAAAATTGCACAATTAAGAACTTAATGCTATACTATACTAAGCCTAATGGGAGGCTTGTGGGAAGCTTTAGGAAGAGAGGAAGAAAAATGCAGCAGATCCATAGGAAAAGCAAACTGATAGAGACCTATTGTGTTCTTGTGATTGATTTTGTGAGTATTGTTATTTCGTACCTTCTTGCCATGTTCATCCGGTTTCATACAATTCGTAACGCATACAGACTATCCCTGCATTATAATGTATGTATGTACATGATGCTGTTCTGTCTGTTATACAGTGTGCTCATCGACTGGAACCGGCACTTCTTTAACAGAGGATATTATACGGAGTTCATTGCGGTATTTAAATATAATATTACCATGGACATTGCAATCGGATGTCTGATGTTTTTAACGAAGGATGCAGAATACCTGTCCCGCCTGACCTTTGGATATTTCTGCGTATTTAACCTGATATTTACTTATGTGTTCCATGTAGCATTTAAAAGATATATGGTTAATTACTATAAAAAAAGCAATGCAAGCGATAAGATCATGGTGGTTACCGATTCCGAATATGCCAAAAAGGTATTAAAAAGAATCAAAAAAGAAAAAGCATGGAATTATGAAATCACATCCCTTGCCATCGTGGATCAGAATATGATGGGGGAAGAGGTTATGGGAATCCCGGTGGTAGCCAATAAGGAAAATCTTTATGATGTGTCCCGACAGGCTACTTTGGACGAGGTGTTTCTTTTTCTTCCGAATATGGTTACCAAGGAAGCAAAGCAGATGATCATCGATTTTGAAAGCATGGGTGTAATCTGTCACTATAGCGTAGATGCCCTTGACCTTGACATGAAGGGAAAAAGTGTTGGGAACTTTGCAGGATATGCAGTGATTACTTTTGCACTGCAGTACATGGATTACAGACGTCTGTTCATAAAAAGAGTTATGGACATTTTTGGAGGGCTGGTAGGAATTGTGCTTACCGGAGTGCTTACACCTTTTGTAGCGTTGGCTATCAAGCTGAACTCCAGGGGACCCGTATTTTTTGCACAGACCCGGGTAGGCAAAAACGGAAGAAGATTCAAGATTTATAAATTTCGTTCTATGTACATAGATGCAGAGGAGCGGAAGAAAGAGCTGGAAGCGCAAAACGAAATGAAGGGGCTTATGTTTAAAATGGAAAATGACCCCAGAATCACTCCTGTGGGTAAGTTCCTGAGAAAAACAAGCATTGACGAGCTTCCGCAGTTTTTTAATGTATTTAAGGGAGATATGAGTCTGGTGGGGACAAGGCCGCCAACAGAAGATGAGTTTGAACAGTATAACATCCATTATCGCAGAAGGCTCAGCATTACGCCGGGACTTACCGGAATGTGGCAGGTAAAGGGCAGGGGGAAGACCTTTGACTTTGATGAAGTAGTGGAAATGGATTTGGAATATATTGACAACTGGTCATTGAGCCTGGATGTAAAAATCCTGTTCCAGACAGTGTTTGTAGTGTTGTTTGGAGTGGGAGCAAAATAGAAGGATAAGGTTATGACGAAATTAGTAAAAGAAACAAAGAAGAAAAATGTGGAGGAAAAGGATACCATTACGATATTGTTAGAATACATGGTAACGCTTCTTTTTCTTATTCTGGTAATATTTTTACCCATTTATATGAAAGAGGGATTTTATAAAATAGGAGATGTCAAGTATACATTGTATGCGAATGTTACGAAGCTGGCGCTTCCCGTTTTGTTTGGAATGGTAATCCTTTATTTTATTTGCAACTATAAGAAATGGAACTTCCAGCGGCTGTTAAAAAGCATTTCCCTGCTGGATTGTGTGGTAATTGTATATCTGCTTTTTGTTTTCCTGTCCTCGGCGCTTAGTAATTATCATGATAAAATATGGGCGGGTTATTCCGGCTGGTTCATGGGTCTGTATTCCCAGATCAGTTTTGTATGCATTTACTATCTGATTTCAAGATATGGGCAGAATGCCATGGCAATCATATTCTGCCTCTGCGGGACGGCTGGATATGCGTATCTTATGGGAATATTG
>CAMWWJ010000108.1 GCA_947177925.1 uncultured Lachnospiraceae bacterium | reverse complement strand
GTGTGATTTAAATTTGCCCCTTGACAAAAGTCACTTCATAACAGTACCGCTGCGTTTTCATAGAGCGAAAGCGTGCCCACAAGACTTCTATCTCATCTGCCTGCTGCTACGTCCTCTAAACCAAGACCTCGCCCTTTCTGCCCCTCACAATTTTGCCCCCAAGAGTTTATAAAACTTTAACAGAACCTTAACATCTTTCCCAAAACCCTGATAAAATCCAGCAAAAACGGGCATCCTATCCTGAATTTCCATTTCAAAAACCGGCAGGTAAAGATTGCAATTTTATGGATTTCGTATATAATGGTTAAGGAAAGTCTCCATTTTCCGGAATAGGGGGACAAATTACGGTTTAAAAGGTTAAGGAGTTTGCAATGAATATTGTACAAAAAGTTTTTGGTACTCATAGTGAAAGGGAATTAAAAAGAATTGAGCCAATCGTGAAAAAGATAGAATCTTTCAGAGATTCCATGATGGCGCTTTCCGATGAAGAACTGAAAGGAAAGACAAAGGAATTTAGGATTCGGCTGACAGAAGGTGAGACCCTGGATGACATTCTTCCCGAGGCTTATGCCGTTGTTCGGGAAGCGGCACGAAGGGTATTGAATATGGAGCATTACAGAGTACAGCTGATTGGTGGCATCATTCTGCACCAGGGCCGTATTTCTGAAATGAAGACCGGTGAAGGTAAGACCCTTGTTTCTACGCTGCCGGCATACTTAAATGCGCTGGAGGGAAAAGGGGTACATATCGTTACCGTCAATGACTATCTGGCAAAGCGTGATGCGGAATGGATGGGACAGGTTCATGAGTTCTTAGGTCTTACCGTAGGCGTGGTTTTGAATGATATGAAGGCAGAAGAGCGAAGGGAAGCCTATAACTGTGACATCACTTATGTGACCAACAATGAGCTTGGCTTCGATTACCTGCGTGACAATATGGTTATTTATAAAGAGCAGTTGGTACTGCGCGACCTGCATTATGCCATTATTGACGAGGTGGACTCCGTATTGATTGATGAGGCAAGAACACCTCTTATCATTTCCGGTCAGAGTGGCAAGTCTACGAAGCTCTACGAGGCATGTGACATACTGGCAAGACAGTTGAAGCGGGGCGAGGATCAGGAAGAACAGTCCAAAATCGATATCATGATGGGAATCGAGCAGGAGGAAACCGGAGACTTTATCGTAAACGAAAAGGACAAGGTAGTGAACCTGACTGCGGAAGGTGTCACCAAGGTAGAGCGCTTCTTCCAGATTGAAAACCTGGCAGACCCGGAAAATCTGGAAATTCAGCACAATATCATCTTAGCCCTTCGTGCCCATAATTTAATGTTCAGGGATCAGGATTATGTAGTAAAAGATGATAAGGTCTTAATCGTAGATGAGTTCACCGGACGTATCATGCCGGGAAGACGTTATTCAGACGGGCTTCATCAGGCAATTGAGGCAAAGGAGCGTGTAAAGGTTAAGAGGGAAAGTAAGACACTGGCAACCATTACCTTCCAGAACTTCTTTAATAAGTTTAAAAAGAAAGCCGGTATGACAGGTACGGCTCTTACAGAAGAAAAGGAATTTAGGGATATTTACGGAATGGATGTTATCGAAATCCCAACGAACCGTCCTGTAGCCAGAATCGATATGCAGGACTGCGTATATAAGACAAAGAAGGAAAAGCTTCATGCGGTAGTGGAAGAAGTACAGAAAGCCCATGAAAAGGGACAGCCTGTACTGGTAGGTACTATTACAATCGAGGCTTCGGAAGAAATCAGCAAGCTTTTAAGTAAAAAAGGTATTCCCCATAAGGTGCTGAATGCAAAGTTCCATGAGCTGGAGGCGGAAATCGTAGCGGATGCAGGTATTCATGGCAACGTGACCATCGCTACCAATATGGCAGGCCGTGGTACGGATATCAAGTTGGATGAGGAATCAAAAGCGGCAGGCGGGCTGAAGATCATCGGTACGGAAAGACATGAATCCAGACGTATCGATAACCAGTTAAGAGGACGTTCCGGACGTCAGGGAGACCCAGGTGAATCCAGATTCTTCATTTCCTTAGAGGATGATTTGATGCGGCTCTTTGGTTCCGATAAGATGCTGAACATGTTCAATGCCCTTGGCATTCCGGAGAATCAGGAAATCGAACACGGCATGCTGACTAAGGCCATTGAAAATGCCCAGAAGAAAATTGAAAGCAATAACTTTGGCATTCGTAAGAACCTGCTGGAATACGATCAGGTTATGAACGAACAAAGAGAAATCATATACGCAGAACGTCTTCGGGTGTTGAACGGAGAAAGCATGCGGGATGTTATTTACAAGATGATTACTGATGTGGTGGAAAGCTCTGTAGATATGGTAATCGGCGACGAAGGAAGCAGCGAAGATTGGGATTTAAAGGAACTGAACCAGGTACTTCTGCCAATCATCCCTATTCAGCCGGTAAAGACCCCGGATGTGGCAAAATGCAAGAAAAACGAGCTGCGCCACAAGTTGAAGGAAGAGGCTGTGAAGCTGTATGAAAGCAAGGAAGCCGAATTCCCGGAGCCGGAAGCGCTTCGTGAGATAGAACGTGTCATCTTACTGAAGGTAATCGACCGGAAATGGATGGATCATATTGACGATATGGACCAGCTCCGCCAGGGCGTGGGCTTACAGGCATATGGACAGAGAGACCCATTGGTAGAATACAAGCTAAGCGGTTATGAAATGTTTGACGGTATGACAGACAGCATCCGGGAGGATACCCTCCGCCTCCTCTTCCATGTAAAGGTGGAACAGAAGGTAGAGAGAGAACAGGTAGCGAAAGTGACAAGTACCAATAAGGATGATTCCGCACCAAAGGGACCAGTCAAACGTGAAGAAGCAAAGATATATCCCAACGATCCATGTCCATGCGGCAGCGGCAAAAAGTATAAGCAATGCTGCGGCAGGAAATAAGGAAGGGATTTATATAGGATTCCATATGGCACTCTGATAGTAGGGTGCCATATTATAAATGATTAAGAAGGTGGTGAACGCAGTGGTAGAATTAGACCAGTTAAAACAGGAATTATTATCCTACGAAACTCCATTAGCGGAAGTGAGGGATTCACTTTGACTTAGCAAATAAGTCAAAGCGGGTGGAGGAGCTGGAAATGGAAATGGAGGCTCCCGACTTTTGGGACAATCCGGAAAGAGCCCAGGCATTTTCCAAAGAATTAAAAAGCTTAAAGGACACCATTTCTATTTATAATGGATTGAAAAGCCAGTATGAGGATATAGAAACTTTAATTGAAATGGGATATGAAGAAAATGATGCCGAGCTGGCAGCGGAAGCAAAGGCCGAGATGGAAGAATTTGTCCAGACCTATGAAAATATCCGCATTCAGACACTTTTGTCAGGAGAATATGACAATTGCAATGCCATCCTTAAGTTAAATGCAGGAGCAGGCGGTACCGAAAGCTGCGACTGGTCAGGAATGCTCTACCGCATGTATACCAGATGGGCGGAAAGAAAAGGCTTTTCCATAGAAGTGCTGGATATGCTGGATGGAGACGAAGCGGGCATCAAGTCCGTTACTTTCCAGATCAACGGGGAAAATGCCTATGGTTATTTAAAGGCGGAAAAAGGAGTGCACCGCCTTGTGCGCATTTCTCCTTTCAATGCCCAGGGAAAACGTCAGACCTCTTTTGTTTCCCTGGACGTTATGCCGGATATTGAAGAGGATGTGGATGTAGAAATCAATGAAGATGATCTTCGCATAGATACCTATCGAAGCTCCGGTGCAGGTGGGCAGCATATCAACAAGACCTCTTCGGCTATCCGTATTACCCATATTCCTACCGGAACCGTAGTGCAGTGCCAGAATGAAAGAAGCCAGCATATGAACAAGGATAAGGCTATGCAGATGCTGAGGGCAAAGCTTTATTTATTGAAGCAGGAAGCCAATGCAGAAAAACTTTCCGATATCCGGGGAGAGGTTACGGAAATCGGATGGGGCAATCAGATCCGCTCCTATGTGATGCAGCCATACACTATGGTAAAGGACCACAGAACCAATGCAGAGACAGGAAATGTGGATGCGGTGCTGGATGGAGCCATTGATTTGTTCGTGAATGCTTATTTGAAGTGGAAGGCAAGCGAGGCTTCCTAAGGAATGGCGACATATAACGTAACATATAATTGAAAATTAAATAGACAGATTTTTGCATATATAAAAAGAGAAGAACCTTGATGACGGATGTTTAGAGGGACTTCTCTTTTTTATGTAAAAAAATAGGAGACTACTTAATTTGTCTAATATTGTGATTATAATTTTGTAAATATTTTACTAATCTTAAAAAAACTATTGATTAGATATGTAATAAGTAGTATTCTTAATAAAAGGAATTAAAAATACAATACAAAAGAATGGAGAAAGGCTGGAATATGCGGAGAAAAAAACTATTTTGGATATTAACATGGGTTATGCTGATGGGATGTGCTTTTGCAGGAAATGGAATGGCAGTCTGTGCGGAAGGAACGGAAGAGGAAGAAGATATCGTGCCGGTAGAAATCAATGCTTCTACTTTTCCAGATGAGAATTTTCGGAAATATGTGTCCAGCCGATTGGATGGAGATCGTGACGGGATATTGTCTGTGGAAGAAATAAAAAAGACATTAGATATAAGACTGGCTGAATATGGTCCGTGGAATGTGTCAGACTTGTCAGGGATAGAGTATTTCAAAAGATTGGATATTTTTACTTACAGGGGCGATTTAATAGAAAAGCTGGATTTAAGTAAAAATCAGAAATTGCGCACCATTTCCTGCTTTGGAAGTTCTTTAAAGCAACTGGATGTAAGTAAAAATAAAGAATTGCTGTTTATTACATGTGAATCCTGCCCTATAGAGAATCTAGATATAAGTCAGAATGAGAACTTAATGGAACTGACATGCAAAAATTGCAGCCTGAAACAATTGGATGTAAGTAAAAACGAAGCTCTTGAAAAGCTGATTTGTAATAATAATGAATTGCAAAGCTTGGACTTGAGTAACAATAAGGCTTTGCGGGAGTTATCATGCGATAATAATCAGTTGAAAAAATTGGATTTGAGCAGTAACTCGGTCTTACGGCAGGTAAGTTGTAATAAAAATCTGATTGAAAGCATTTCTTTTCCAGATAAAAATTATATATACAAGTTGAATTGCTATGATAATAAGTTAAAAAATATTGATACAAAAAAGCTTCCTGTGGTTGATTATCTGGAATGTGACTATAATGAAATAAAGCAGATAGACACATCAGGTAATATATATTTAGGCACATTGGGCATTTCACACAATAAAGGTATTAAATTTGATCTAAGCAAAAATACTGAATTAGTTAGTTTGAGGTGTGGGGAGTGTGAAATTGATAAATTGGACTTATCGAATAATCTAAACTTAGAAAAACTATATTGTTCTAAAAATAATAAAAAAAAATTAGATTTATCGAACAATAAGAAATTAGAAAACTTAAGTTGTTATAAAAATAATATGGAAGAATTGTATCTATCTTCAATAGCAGATTTGCACTTTCTGTATTGTAGTGATAATCAGTTAGAACACCTTTCGATTTATCAAGATACACTCTATAATTTAGAATGTCAGAATAATAAGCTGAAAGAATTAAATGTAGCGGGCTGCTCGACCTTGAATTGTTCCAACAATGAATTAACTGATTTAAAGATTCCGATAAGAGCTGTTAAGGTAGATTGTTCCCATAATAAAATAGGTTTTTTAAATTTATACAACAGGACGAAAATGGAAAACCTAAACTGTTCATACAATAAATTGAAGGAATTAACTATTTATTCCAATGGGAAATTGGAATGGCTATACTGTACGGATAATTCATTGATTCATTTAGACACAAGAAATGCTACTAGTTTAAGGAACTTGTATTGCACAAACAACAGGATAGGACAATTATATACAAATCCCGATTTGACGTATATAAGATGCGAAAATAATAAAATCGAAAACTTTAAGGCACCTGAAAAAATTAGCTACTTGTATTGTAACGGCAATGAATTGGTAAATCTGGATGTAAAAAATTGTACCTTATTGGACTTATTGGACTGCTCAAATAATAATTTAATTAATATAGAATTTGAAAATAATAAAGCCCTAAAAACTTTGAAGTGTAATAATAATAAATTAACATCTTTAAATTTAGAACATCTTCCGTCTTTGGGCGCATTGGATTGTTCCAATAATCATCTTACAAGCTTGAATGCGGAAAAGAATACAGAGCTTCAAATTTTCAAATGTGAGAATAATAAATATGCCGTCTCACAGGAAAGCCAGTTAGACCTGTCAACTCTTCCGGGCTTTAAGCTGGAAAAGGCATCCTTATGGAAAAATGCTACCATTGTGAAACCAATCCTTTTTGTGCAGGATAGTGAATTTCCGGTTACTTATACCTACAATGTGGGACAGAACCTGAAAGCAAATTTTAAAATCAGCTTTGATAAGGTTCCCAAACCAGTATATAACTTTGCATATTCTCCCAGTATTTATAGTCAAAAGCTGGCTGTAGATTCTGCGCTATATTCCATGCTTGCCTATGACGAGTATCGGGTAACGGATGGGCAGTACTATGTCCAGGATAAGGGCAGGCAAAATTGTCCGATTGTGCTACTTGCACAGTTACAGAGAGATGGTTTTTATAATTGGAGTTATTATAATTACAAAGACAGCAATCCACATAATTGCAGTTATACCTTTGCTACAAGAAACGTAAAATACAATGGAGAGCAAAAGACGCAAATACTTATCTGTATTCGTGGGACAGACAGTGTGGAATGGGAAGGGAATATGGAGCTGACGGGTACGGATTATAATACCAATTATGCAGATACACATTATAGCTTTGAGAAAGCCAGCAATGATGTAACGGCATCCTTGTATAATTATATAGCAACAATTAAGAAAAAAGGAGTGGACACTAATCAGTGTGTTATTTGGGTAACGGGGCACAGCCGGGGAGGAGCGGTAGCAAATCTGCTGGCAGCGAAGTTGACGGACTCTGGGAGTGATAGCATTGGCGATGTCTTTGGTTATACTTATGCAACTGTAAATACCACTACAAAATATAAGGATAAGAGCTATAATAACATATTTAATCATTGTTTTGCGGATGATTTTGTGCCGAACGTGCCTTTTGAAAAGTGGGGGTATGGAAATTATGGGATTACTTATGTTGTAAATGCGGATTATGCTTATCAGGCAGGGCAGAAAGCAACGGGGGGAGTATATAGGCAGTTTAAGGATGGGATGGATAGATATATTGGTTTAGGGAGTAAGAGGAAAGAAAGTAGTGGGGCTGATTTTGATTATAAGGCAACATCTAAAATGCTTGTGCATGTTACGAATACATGGAAAAGTGTGGTAGAGTATTATGAGAAAAGACCAGTAGATAGTCCTAAGGTAAGTTTATATACATTCTTTCATGATGGAATTGCCAAATTAGCGCAAGGAAACTATGAAGAGGATATTATAAAAGGGTGCATAAAAAATATGGCGGATTATCCCAAATTGATAAAAGTAGGTTTATTTTTTGGAGTAGGACAAGGTATAAGAAAGAACATTAATGACACCCACCAATCCTATACCTACTATCTGGCAACAAGATTAGGGTTATTTAACAGTTCAAATTCCGTTTCCTTAGCGGGAAATGGTCCTGATTTGAAGTTATCCAAATTAGGACAACTTCAAGATGTAATAGAACAGGAACAGGGAAACATAGGAGATTCTGATTCATTATCAGGAAATTCAATGGATTACTATCAAGTTTCTGCAAACAGTGTTTCTCAAAACACCATTTCCGAAAATCATGTACCAGAAAACGAAAATATTTATGGAGAAAGTATTCCAAATGAAAGAGCCGGAATAAGGGAAGAAGGTGAAATGACAATACTTACCTGCGAGGAAGAAAGGGAAAGACTTGTACAGTTTGCTACGTTAGATGAAAATAAAGCTAAACTGGAATGGAACCTGTCGGATAACAGTACATGGAGCGGAATTGAATTTGATGAAGATGGCTATGTGATTTCTGTAACTATCCCCTATAAGGAACTGACGGGAGTTTTAGACGTAAGCGGATTTAGTAAGTTAAAGCTAATCAATTGTGAGGGAAATGAGCTCACATCCCTTGTATTAGATGATTGCATTTCTCTTGTTCATGCAGAATGTTATTACAATGTATTACAAACATTACAGATAAAAAACTGCGAGAATCTTCAATATTTAGATTGTGATGGAAATGAATTAGAAGAGCTTGATTTAAGCACATGCATGAATCTGACGGAGCTTATTTGCAGCAACAATCAGTTGATATATCTGGATGTATCGTTACAATCACAATTAGACGTGTTATTTTGTCAGGAAAACAGACTTACGAACATTGCGCTTCCGGAAACTAACAGTCTGTCAAGAATCAATTGTGAATACAATTATTTAAAGGATTTGTCTCAGTTTGAAACTCTTGCAAAGAATACGGCTGTCTGGGTACTCTATAGAGAACAGAAAGTGCCGGAAGATGCAGTATATGCTACTTCTGATTTGGAGAATTTAAAAAGGCTTGCCAATACAGACGAAAATTTCAAGAAGCTTGGCTGGAATCTGGAAGCTCCTGACACATGGGATGGTATAACATGGCGCTATGTGAGCGGAACGTATTATGTAGAGGATATTCAATTAGCAAATAGGAATCTGACTGGTAATCTGCAGCTTTCCAATATGGAACAGGTACAGTCTATTACCCTTGCAGAAAATTCCATAAGTGGTTTGGAAATCAATCAGTGTGCAAAGCTGGAATGTGTAAACTGCATGGAAAATGAAATTGAGGAATTGTCCCTGACTGACTGTAACAGTCTTTGGAAAATACTTGGATATTATAACTACTTAAAGAATGAAAATGTGGAAAAAATTCTTCAGGACTTTGGAACAAAAGAAAATTCCGTTATTGAGCTGCATTCACAGTACATAAAAGGAGCAAAGGAAGAATTCTCTTCAAAGGAAATGAAAACCATATTGGAGCTTGTAAATGGAAAGGAAAATAAGGGACAATTTCAGCTTTCCGAAGAAGAGCCGGGAAGATGGGATTATGTAAAATGGGAAAAACAGGCGGACAATTTGTATCATATTACGGAAATTGATTTTTCCGGCTTGTGGGTTGGAGGAACATTAGATTTAACCGGCTTTACAGCATTAAAGTATATCGATTGTGATAATACGAATTTGGAAGAAGTGATTTTGCCGGATTCCCTGGAAACAATTACGGCACAGGCATTTTTGGATTGTAAATTACTAAAAAAGGTTACCATACCTGCCAGTGTAAAAACAATAGAGGAATATGCATTTGCAAGGTGCAGCAATCTGACAGAAGTGCTGTTTTACAGCAAAAATGCAGCAATAGACAGCAACAGCTTTTATAAGAGTACGTCCATTAGAAGCATATCATGCTACAAGGATACAACAGAAGCAAATTTTGTTTATGAGAGTCAGCCAGCTTTTTCCTATTGGGACAAAAACGGGGAAAATGATAAAGAAAATAACGATGAGCCAAGTAAGCAGCCAGTAACTGATAAGCCATTGCCGGGCAATGAAACGAATATTCCAGCATTAAAAAAAGGAGATATCAGAATAAAGGGAAGCGGAAAATACAAGATTACGAAGGTTGGAAAAGGTTACGGAACGGCAATCTATTTGAAATGCACCAATAAAAAGATAAAAAGTGTTACCATTCCAAGTACCATTACCATTGACAAACAAAAGTTCAAGGTAACGGAAATTGGAGAAAAGGCATTTTACGGCTGTAAAAAGCTAAAGAAAGTAACCATAGGCAAACATATAGTGAAAATACGGAAATCGGCTTTTGCAAAGTGTCCAAGACTAAAAACTATAAAGATACAATCTCTTTCTTTAAAATCCGTTGGTAAAAATGCGTTTAAGGGAATTTCTAAAAATGCGACCATATCGGTTCCAAAAGCAAAGCAGAAAAAATATGCTGCAATATTGAGAAAAAGGGCAGTTGGATTAAGTAAAAATG
This sequence comes from uncultured Lachnospiraceae bacterium, assembly GCA_947177925.1. Classification (GTDB taxonomy): domain Bacteria; phylum Bacillota; class Clostridia; order Lachnospirales; family Lachnospiraceae; genus RGIG3040. The sequence goes on along the minus strand of CAMWWJ010000108.1, from coordinate 81 downwards.
CGAAGATTAAGGCGGTAGGAAAGAAGTGTTGTGGTCAAGCTTTTTTGTAACACTACGACCTAATTCTTGCCACAGGGTTTA
>CAMWWJ010000107.1 GCA_947177925.1 uncultured Lachnospiraceae bacterium | reverse complement strand
AAAATACGGTGCGTAAGGACCGGCGACTTTGCCAAGGCCCAAAAGACTATCCTATGCCCTGCCGGCTCCCACTGTGTATCGCAAGGCCATTCGTTCCTTGTGAAAAGGTTCTATATGCGAAAGAAACAGGCAATACATAGAAAAAAATAGAGGTTGAAACGAAACAGCAACAGAGAGAGGAGTGCGGATTCCATGCATTGTTTTTGATGACCATTTTCCTTAACAGCCTGTTCACTGCCCAGGGGAAAATTGCCATGGACGGCAATTTTAGGCATATTGCGCCATGGCGGGCGCTGTATGCCGACCCGGACGGTACCAACACCTGAAATCAGGCTGTTTAGGAAAATGGTCATCAAAAACACCGCATGGAATCCGCACTCATCTCTCTGTTGCGTCCGCTTTACCAATCCCTTTCAAAAAAACAAGCAAAACCACAACCAGTATTTTCATATATTTACCAAAACTATATCCGGCCCAATCTGTTTAATATCTTTAAATGGAATAACAATTTCATCATTACCACTAAAAAAACTGCAAAAGCAAAAAGCCTGTTTTACTATAATCTTGCAAATACAGCCATTACAAGGATCAAATTCCAAATCCTTCACATGCCCCAGTTTCCTGCAATCCCGTATGCTGATTACTTCTTTCTCACACAATTCACTAAAGCGCATAAGCATAAAGCCACCTGACTGCTTTTTCTTATTTTATTTTTATGCTGATTTTCCCTTTTGGTTCCGCTCTCCTGTGTAAATGTGAATATTTTTTATTACATAGCAGCAGCAGGATTTCACTCCTTGGAAATCTCATAAAATCGCTCCAAAAACCGCTTTTCTACAACAGAAAATTCTTCTGTAATAAATTCCGGATGACTTTGCAGCTTTGGCTCTTTCTCAAACAGCGCCTCCTTCATATAATGAAAAAATTCATGATACAATAAATCATCGTCCACGCTCTTTACCTGTTCTGCTTCTTCCTCTGTCAAAGGGGTATTTAAATATTTTTCATATATGATCCCCTGCAGTCCGGCTTCTATTTCCAGATAGCCCGGCAGGTGCTTTTTGATGGGACGAATAATATCTGCCATATATGCCTCACTGCCGTCATGAAGCAGGCATGCAAGCTGTACTCTTTTGCTAAACCCCCTTGCCTTAGCCTCCTCCATGCAGTGAATGCTATGCTGTCCTACCGAATAAAACTCCGGAAACTGTCCGTTTGCCCTTGTCATAAAAGATAATGCATGTGCAATATCCTTTATTTGAATTTGTTCTTTTTTGGGAGCAAGGGGAGTTAGATGTATCTTGCTTCCTGTTGTCAAATAATCTTCCATGATAAACAAAGCTCTCCTTTTATAATATGTGAATAATCCAGCCCGTCCTATGTTATTCCTGCTCATCCAAAGCCCAGTGATAGGATTGTTTTACCGCCTTCTTCCATCCCTTGAGCTTTCTTTCCCTGTCTGCTTCCTTTATCTTTGGCAGAAAAGACTTATCAAGCTTCCAGTTCTTTTCTATTTCTTCCATGCTTTCATAATATCCCACTGCCAGCCCTGCCAGATATGCGGCTCCCATTGCCGTTGTTTCCACATGACCTGGTCTCTTTACCTTAACATTTAAAATATCTGCCTGGGTCTCCATGAGAAAGTTATTGGCGCTTGCTCCGCCGTCCACCTTCAGAGCCGTCAGCACGATGCCGCTGTCAGCCTCCATTGCCTTCACCACGTCATAAACCTGATATGCTATGGATTCCAATGCTGCCCTTGTAATGTGATTTTTATTGACTCCTCTTGTAAGTCCTACAATGATTCCTCTTGCATACTGATCCCAATGGGGTGCGCCAAGTCCGGTAAATGCCGGTACCACATAACAGCCTCCTGCATCCTCTTCCATTCGTGCCAATGCTTCCGATTCTTCCGCCTTATCAAAAAAGCGCAGCTCATCCCGAAGCCATTGAATCACTGCTCCGCCCACAAAGATAGATCCTTCCAGCGCATAAGAAACCTTATCATCCAGTCCCCATGCAATGGTAGTAACCAGTCCGTTTTTCGAATACACCGGCCTGTCTCCTGTATTCATCAACAAAAAGCAGCCTGTTCCATATGTATTTTTTCCTTCTCCTTTTTGAAAACATGCCTGTCCGAACAGGGCAGCCTGCTGATCCCCTGCCGCTCCGCCAATGGGAATGGCTCCTCCCAAAAAGCTGCTGTCCGTTTCTCCGTAAACAAAACTGGAAGGCTTTACATCGGGCAGCATCTCCTTTGGAATATCAAATTCCTTTAAAATATCTTCATCCCAGGAAAGTGTCCGGATATTGAATAACATAGTTCTGGAAGCATTGGAATAATCCGTCACATGTACCCTTCCCTTTGTCAGTTTCCAAATCAGCCATGTTTCCACCGTACCAAACAGCAGCTCCCCCTTCTTTGCTCTTTCTCTTGCACCTTCCACATTGTCCAATATCCATTTCAGCTTCGTGCCGGAAAAATAGGCATCAATCATCAGTCCTGTTTTTTCTCTATAGCTTTCAGTAAGCCCCTTTTCTTTCAGGCTGTCGCAATATTGGGATGTACGCCTGCACTGCCAGACAATTGCATGATATACAGGCTCCCCTGTTTCCTTGTCCCAAACAATAGTCGTTTCTCTCTGGTTGGTAATGCCGATGGCTCCAATATCCTCTGTCGCAGCTCCAATTTTAGACATGGCTTCTACCGCCACGCCAAGCTGTGTGGACCAGATTTCACCTGCATCATGCTCTACCCATCCCGGCCTTGGAAAATACTGGGTAAATTCCTTTTGCGCCATGCTGCAGATTTCACCTTTTTTATTAAATAAAATACAACGGTTGCTTGTAGTCCCCGAATCCAATGCCATAATATATTTTGCCATAATCGTCCCATCTTTCTTCTCTTATATTTGTTGCTTTATCAGTTCCTCCGCCAGCTTTTGATTGCTTTTTCCAGAGCTTCTTTCCAATATATCTATAATTCCTTCTATATAAGCCTTCTCTTCCATTTTCATATTCTTTTCCTTCCCGCAGGAAGCTTCATCCCTGAAAATCCCTGCTCTTATATATATTGGTGAATAAAGCATAGATTTTCTGAAATGATTTAGAATCATAGAATGTTCATTTGACATTGAGATATATGCTTTGAACATATGGTAGCATATGTTTCTTCGATTTGCAAGCATGAAATTCACGAAATAAAGTTATTCAGGAATGGGATTTCATAAGGACCTGCCTGAATAAGAAAGACATGAGAGCCATAACATATTCCATCCCTCCGTTTTAGTATTACTAAAATATCCCCTTTTTCTCCCTATGTATTTTTAGTTGTCATGCATAACAACCAAAAGAGGTATAAACTAATTTCAAAAATTTGTTAAAATGCTTATAGGGTAGCAATCAAGTAACAAATAGGAGGATTATCTTGAAAAACTTAAGAATATTGAGGGAAGAATTTGGGCTTAGTCAGCAAAAACTGGCTGATTTATTTAATTTAAGCCAACAATCTATTTATAAATATGAAAATGACCTGGCAGAACCGGATTTTCAAACAGTAAGACAGCTTGCAGATTATTTTCATACTTCCGTAGATTATCTGATTGATTATACAGACAATCCAGCACCTACGAAAGCCTTGGTTACCATTGAATATACCTCTTTGGAATTAAAGCATTTGGAGCTCTATCGCAGGCTGTCCCCTTCTCTTAGAAAAAATCTTGATGAAATACTCACCGAAATAACGTATGACAAAGATACTGTTTCACGTTAGAACTGTCAAAAGGTATTTTGGCAGTTTTTTACTTTGATTTTTGGAGAGGTACTATAGGCCTTTGATAGAAGGGATGCAGGAGCAGGCAGCTCATATAGAAGTCTTATGTGCCTGCTCCTGCTGGATATCGAAATGCCCACATTGCTTAGGTTTCCAGCTCTTATCTTGACATGCCTCTTTTATTGCGTTATTGTATTATGTATATAACACAGTTTGGAGGATCTTATATGTTGGAAGTTTCCCATCTTACAAAGAAATTCGGAAAGGTTACAGCCAATTCTGATATTAGTTTTCTTCTTCCTGACGGAAGCATTACCATACTTCTCGGTCCCAACGGTGCCGGAAAAAGCACTGCCATAAAATCCATTATCGGTTTCCTGAAATATGAAGGTTCTATTCTGGTCAATCATATTCCCAACAAAAGCTTAGAGGCCAAACGCCTGATAGGCTATGTACCGGAATTTCCTGCACTCTATCCTAACTTAACGGTTTCAGAGCACTTAGAATTCATTGCAAGAGCTTACAAGCTGAAAGACTACAAGGAATATGCAAAGGAACTTTTGACCCGCTTTGAGCTTATAGACAAAAAAACAAAATTCGGCGATGAGCTTTCCAAAGGGATGCAGCAGAAATTGAGCATCTGCTGTGCCCTTCTTCCAAGACCGCAGGTTCTTTTGTTTGATGAACCGATGGTGGGGCTTGATCCTCATGCCATCAAAGAGCTAAAGCTTCTTTTTGAAGAACTAAAGGCGAAAGGCGCTTCTTTACTGATCAGCACCCACATGATCGACAGCGTGGATACCTTATGGGATGAAACACTGATTATGAAAGCCGGACAGGTGATTGCCCATGTCCGAAAGGATGAATTGAAACAGACCGGTCAGACTTTAGAAGATATCTTCTTTGAAAAAACAGAAAAGGAGTTGTCCTGATATGCGCTTATTCCTTTATTATGTCTCCCATACATTTATCAACTCTATTAAAAAGCTGTTCCGTACCTGGGTAGCTGTCCTCATTGCTTCTATGGTGTTATTAGGGCTTTTTATAGGACTGGGCAGTGCAGGGATGATTACCTTTTTGGAAAAAAATAATGTGATTGAAGACTCTGATGAAGTTGATGAGGAAGAAAACGAAGATTTTGAAGAAACGGAAGCGCCAATGGACCCGGAAGCAAAGCAGATGGTTTTGCAGATTTTCAACCTTGCCATTGCAGGGTTTATTTTTCTTGCAATCATTTATCATATTTACACTGCTGATAAGGGTGGGACCAATATTTTTTTAATGCCTGACGTAAACTTGCTTTTTCCGGCTCCCAAAAAGCCGCAATCCGTACTATTATTTAAAATATTACTGCAAATGGGACTGTTATTGGCAGCCTCCCTGTATCTGCTGTTTCAGCTGCCTAACCTGATCCTCAATTTTGGATTAAGCCTTTGTTCTGCACTCCTTTTGTTCCTTAGTTATATATTGACACTGGCATTTTGCAAATTAGTTACTATCTTTACTTATACCTTAACAGCAACCCACTCTTTTCTCCGTACCTATACAAAACCTTTTGCAATCGGTCTCCTTTTTCTGCCGGTATTGCTTTTTTTAATCGTCCACAGGTTTTCCCATAAGGGACTTTATGAAACAGCACTTTTATTGTTTGCTTCCAAAGGCTTTTTTGCCATTCCTATGTTAGGATGGCTTACGGGACTTGCTTCCAGCGCTTTTTCCCAAAATCATAAGATGGCGCTTTTGTTCTTTTGCCTGATTCTTGCCGGCCTGGCTTTCCTTATTTACCTGATTTGGAATATGAAAGCAGACTTTTACGAGGATGCCCTTACCAGCGCCTGGAAGAATACGGAAAAATTGGAAGCTGCAAAAAAAGGCATGACAAAGAAAAAACATCATAAAAAAACAAAGACAATGAAAGACTTTACCGATACTCCACTATTTGGGGAAGGCCCGAAAGCTTTCTTTGATAAGATCCTTTATAACAGAAAGCGTTTTGCAAAGCTTGGCATTTTTTCCAATACTGCTCTCTTGTATTTGGTTCCCCCTATTGCAATAACCATCCTGGACGCAAAGATCCACTTCGGAGGGCACAGCCTGACCATCATAGGCTGCATACTGGCTGCTTTCGTTTTTTTCCGGAACTTTGGAAATCCTCTGGAAACAGAATTTCAAACAAACTATCTGTTCCTTGTGCCGGAAAATCCCTATCGAAAAGTATTTTACGCCCTTCTCGGATGCACCTGCGAATGCTTCCTTGATATCCTCCCGGGCATGTTGATTACCGGGATTGCTCTACCGGATAAGATTTATATGGTATGTTTCTGGACCTTATTCATTGTATCATTGGATTTTATGGCATCCGCAACCGGGCTTTTTGTAGAAATGGCTCTTCCTATTTCCATAAATGAAATTATAAAAGGGATATTTCAGCTATTTTTAAAGATGCTGGCGCTCCTTCCCATACTCATTTCCCTGATTATCTGCGTGCTGTTTTCACAGGTTGGCATGACTCTGTTGCTTTCCGCTGTTCTGAACATTGTCTTTGCAACTGTCATTACCTGCGCCTCTGCCGCCTTCCTTCACTTTGGAAGAAGTTGATTTTTACCCTTCCAGATAGCTGCGCATGATTTTTAAGGCATTTTTTTCCAGGCGGCTTACCTGCGCCTGGGAAATGCCAATGATTTCCGACACTTCAATCTGGGTCTTACCTTCAAAGAAACGCATACTGATAATTTCATATTCCCTTTCATTCAGTTTTTTCATGGCTTCAAACAGAGAAATATGCTCTACCCACAATTCTTCCTTATTTTTCTTATCACTGATCTGATCCATCACATAAAGGGTATCTCCCCCTTCCGTATAGATAGGCTCATAAAGACTCATGGGATTTTGAATGGCATCTAAGGCATAGACGATATCCTCTTTGGAAATGCCGATTTCCGTTGCAATTTCCGCTATGGTTGGCTCTACCAGATTCTTTTTCGTCATGGCCTCTTTTGTATAAATCGCTTTATAAGCTGTGTCTTTTAGGGAACGGCTTACCCGGATGCTGTTGTTATCTCTCAGATATCTTCTTATCTCGCCCACAATCATAGGCACAGCATAAGTGGAAAATTTCACCCCAAGCTCAGAGTTAAAGTTATCAATGGCTTTCATAAGGCCAATACACCCTATCTGAAACAAATCGTCCACATTTTCATTGCTTCCCGAAAAACGTTTGATAATGCTGAGCACAAGCCTTAAATTTCCTTCAATATATTTCTCCCTTGCCTGTGTATCTCCTTCTCCTATTTTCGCAAATAAAGCTTCCTTTTCTTCATTTTTCAGAAGAGGAAGCTTTGCCGTATTTACACCACATATTTCCACTTTTCCCATTGCCATTTTCTTCGTTCCTCCCAGTAGCTTTTATACTAAAAGGATTTACAAAAGGGTGGGATTTTATACCTCTTTTGCCATTTCTCTTTTCAGTCTTTTCATGATTTTTTTCTCCAGTCTTGATATGTAGGATTGAGAGATTCCAAGCAGGGTCGCTACCTCTTTCTGGGTCATTTCCTCGCCGTCCTCTCTGTTTAATCCAAACCGCAGATTTACGATTGTCCTTTCCCGTTCCGACAATTTTCCAATTGCCTTTTTTAATACATTTCTTTCCACCTCATCTTCAATATCTTTATAAATCACATCCTCCTCTGTACCAAGAATATCCGACAATAAAAGTTCATTCCCATCCCAGTCCACATTTAATGGCTCATCAATGGAAACCTCCATTTTTGTTTTATTATTTCTTCTAAGATACATTAAAATTTCATTCTCAATGCATCTGGATGCATAGGTGGCAAGCTTTATATTTTTATCCGGATTATAGGTATTGATGGATTTTATCAGTCCTATGGTCCCTATGGAAATCAGATCCTCCACCCCGATTCCCGTATTGTCAAATTTTTTTGCTATATATACTACCAGACGCAGATTATGTTCAATCAGTGTGGCCTTGGCGCTGTCTTCCTCTTCGGTGCCCAGATTTCTGATCATCTCGCCTTCTTTTTCCGCTTCCAAAGGCGGGGGAAGCACCTCTGCACCTCCAATATAGTGGATATCTCCTTGCTTTCCCATTAAAAATCTGGCTTCTTTTTTTACCAGCCGAAATTGTACCTTTCCCGGAATGGCTACTTTTAAAATCATGTACTCTCCTCCTATAACATTGGGTTTAAAATCAGGGAATATTCCCCTTCCATGCTTAATTTTTCTTCACTAATTCCTATCATGACCTGTTGCAGTTTTCTTGAATCCTGCTCTTTTCCAATTGTAATTTCATCCGCAATAAATCCTCTCATGATTCCTGCTCTTTTTCCCAGCGAATGGTATGGAATGGCATAAAAATTATTTTCCATAAGACAGATTCCTTCTTTGATTAGAAGCTCTTTTTCCATAATGACAACCGGCTTCTGGCTGATAGGCTCCTTTAAGTGATTCCCTGTGTCCATAAGCCCGGTAGCAAAAATGCTTTTTTTACCGATTTGAAGCGCCACCGGAACATAAATCTGTTCCTTTAGAAAATTCCCTCTGATAATCTCAATTCCTTTTTTCATGAACATACAAAGAAAGAAAAGCGCTGCAAAAAGAGTTAGCATCTGATAACTACTTTGTCTGAAAACGGGAAATCTTTCATACAGGAAGTTAAAAAATCCTCCTGCCAGAAAATTCAACCCCCAAAAAAGTCCCAGTGCCCTAAAAAAATCCTTCCTCTTTTTCCGTCCAAAGGCAGCCCTGATCGTCAGAACGGGAAAGACAATATACTCAAAAAAAATCACTGCCGGCCTTGGCAGGGACAATGGAAACAAATAAGGAAAGATGCCTCCCACTCCGCTTATCAATGCTCCAAGAAATAAAGATAAGCGGCTCCTGGAATCTTTCAGCGCTTTATTTAATACAATCAAGAGTGCAAAATCCAAGATAAAATTTTTCAAAAAAACTACATCTATGTATACGGTTACAATCCTTCTCTCTCCTTTCCTCTATAAACAATACAGCTTTTGTTTATGAAACTAGTATAAGGAATTTCTTTTACAATTGCTGTCGAAATAAAGGAAGCAACCGCATTTTTTTCTCGACTTTTTTACACAAAAAAAGACTGTTTCTATAAAGAAAACAGTCTCTCACTATTATGAGCCATAATCATTATTCTATTTGTTTCTCTGCAAAAAGTCCGGAATCTTCAAGGATTGGGACTCTATATTGCTTTTTACCGTTTCCGGCTTTTGGATTCCCTGTAGCGGCTTCATAGGTGTAATGGAAGGAATCGGTCCTGTTCCGGCATTTGGATTCTGTCCTAAAATACTTGTAGGAATCGGTTTCTTCACCGCCTGTCCCACACCGTTATGTACAAATCCGTTTGAAAACTTGTTGACAGGCATTGCAACAGGCTGCTCTAAACCGGTAGCAATTACCGTAATGGTGCAGGTATCTGTCTGAGTTTCATCATACATGGCACCAAATATAATATTCACATCTTCTCCTGCAAGATCCTGAACATAGCTTGCCGCATCAGAAGCATCTGCCAGAGTAATATCCCCGGATACATTGATGATCACATGTGTAGCACCGGAAATAGTCGTTTCGAGAAGTGGGGAAGCCACTGCCATCTTAACAGCTTCGCTCGCTTTATCATCACCCTTGCCCACACCGATACCGATATGTGCAATTCCTTTATCCTTCATAACAGTCTGTACATCTGCAAAGTCTAAGTTGATGACTGCAGGTACATTGATCAAATCCGTAATACCCTGTACTGCCTGCTGCAATACCTCATCTGCCTTTTTTAAGGCATCCGGCATAGTAGTCCTTCGGTCTACGATTTCCAACAGCTTATCATTTGGTATTACAATGAGCGTATCCACGCTTTCTTTCAGCTTTTCAATACCGCTAATGGCATTTTCCATACGGGTTCTTGCTTCAAATTTGAAGGGCTTCGTTACCACGCCGACTGTAAGTATTCCCATATCTCTTGCTGCTTTGGCAACTACGGGAGCCGCACCGGTTCCGGTACCACCGCCCATTCCACATGTAACAAATACCATGTCGGAGCCTTTTAAGGAAGCGGTTATTTCTTCAATGCTTTCCTCAGCAGCTTTTTCACCGATTTCAGGCTTTGCTCCGGCGCCAAGGCCTTTCGTCAGCTTTTCACCGATTTGTAACAGCTTTGGAGCTTTACACAACTGAAGTGCCTGCTTGTCCGTATTCACTCCAACAAAATCAACACCATCAATATTTTCATCAACCATTCTATTTACAGCATTATTCCCTGCACCACCTACACCGACAACGATGATTTTAGCTGCAGCCTCTGCATCATTTGACTTAATTTCCAGCAAGGTTCTTCCTCCTTCAAATCCCTTTTAAAATTCCATATACTCTAT
>CAMWWJ010000106.1 GCA_947177925.1 uncultured Lachnospiraceae bacterium | reverse complement strand
CAACTTTAATTTTTCATTCAAATCTTTTTTTATCCATAATCCATACATAAATAAAAATCTGAATGATTAAATAGAAAAACATCCATAAAAAATAAATCCCCGTATCCCTGAATAAGAAATCATTTCCATGACTATAAGCAAAGCTTAAATCATACAAAGGCGGAAGCACCCAGCTAACCAGCTTTGTAACGGGAAATTTCTCATGTAAGCCGCCTTTTATAATCGTTAATAAAACAGCAAAAATACATAGTGCAATAGAAGCTTCCTTTTTAGGTACAAGTCTGTCATTTAACAAAAGGGCTGTCATTCCTCCGCAAAATCCGGACAGAAAAAACAAAATAAAACCTGATATTCCTTTTCCTACCGTAAAAGCGGTGGTAAAAAAATCTTTTCCATTTACCACATATTGTATGATCGGTACTAAAATAGAAATGGCTGCACCAATCATACTAACTTTTCCCACTAATAGAACCTTGCCCATATAAAAGCTTTTTTTACTGGAAATTCTTATAAAGACCGTCTGATCCATTGCCTGATAAGGAAGGTCATTACACATATAAAACACTGCTAATATTCCAATGAACACTACCGGCGAACAAATGCCAAAGCAGCTTAATATGTCCAAAGGACCTACCGAATAGGACATTCCAAGGTACATAATAAATAAAATGGCAGGCACCATCCATTTCCTGCTTTTTAATAGCTTTTCTGTTTCATATTTATATATTGCATAGGCACTTAACATTTTTCCTCTCCATTCCTTTTCATTCTACTTCTCAAACACATAATCTGTGCCATCTATTAAAATTCCATCTTTTATCTGATAGACCTTATCCGCCAGTTCCTTTATTAAAAAAGGCTCATGACAGGCCATGATCACTGACAGGCCCTGCTCTTTTTGACTTCTTATTTCTTTTACGAAACATTGCTGGGATTTTATATCCTGGCCGGATAAAGGCTCATCCATAAAAAGTATGTCCTTTTCTCCTAATAAAGCCTGAATCATGGCTGCCTTCTGTAAAGTTCCTTTTGAAAGCTGCTTCATAGGTGTATCCAGCATATCTTCCAAATGAAACTTTTTATAATACGTCTCTAACTGCTTGCCGGCATCTATATGTAAAATCCGTTGTATATGTTCCATAAAACCGGGAATGGTAAAGGCTGATTTTTCATATCTGTCCGGAATAAAAGAAAAACAGCAGTCCGGGCTTGTAATAACCTTTCCTGCCGATGGCATGGTAATCCCTGCCAGAATGCGGAGAAGTGTACTTTTTCCGCAGCCATTTGTTCCTACCAGCGCAATGATTTCCCCTTCCTCTAAGGATAAGCTGATATCTTTTAAGATTTCTTTTCCTTTATATGTTTTTTTAATATTGTTTGCTTCCAGTCTCATTTTATCTTTTATTCTCTTTCTCTTTGCATGATTAACTGCCTCTTACAGCAGCCGCACCTTCTTTGCAATCCCCACAAGCATGCCCCCCTTTGGAAACCGCTTAAGCTCTGCCTCCGAAATAGCGCCAATCTTGATTGCTGTCACAAAATAAATGACCGCCCCTATTCCAATTGCCCCAAACAGGGAAATCATATTGCTTTTAATCAGATAATGCAGCCCTTTATAAATATAATATGCTGACGCTCCCATAAGGGCCGCAGCAAAAAAAGGAAGGACAAAAGTTTTCACATATCTTTGTTTATAGCCCAAACACCGTTTTATAGAAATACCGTTTAAAATACACATAAAAAAGGAATACACAATCATGGCAATTGCCATGGCATATAAGCCCAGATCCGTATATAAAAGCAACGGCACTAAAACCACGATCTGAAGCACCAGGGCAACCGCCGCATTGATCACCGGCATATTGACCTTTCCGATTCCCTGAAGCACACCGTTTGTCAAAGTAGATACTCCATAAAAAATAATGGAAACCGTCATTACCTGCAGCAGGCCTGCTGCCAGCTCAATAGATTCCTTTGGCCTTGGAAACAACAGAGAAACCACAGGTTCCGCCAAAGAAAACAACCCTACCGCAGCAGGAATGGAAATCAGCATGGTAGTATGGATTGCCTCCCCGATCTTCTCATTGGTCTCCCTTTTTTCCCCTCTGGCATAAGTGCCGGAAACTGTAGGAATAATGGCTGCGGACATGGCAGAAGCAATTGCTATAGGGATATTTGCCAACACAACAGCCTTTCCTGCAAAAATGCCGTACATAGTGGCAATTTCTTTTTCGGAAACCTTCTTTAAGGCTCCGTATATTTCCTCAAAAATCTTCTGATTGATAGAAGTATTGGAATTGTAAATAAAAGTGCTTAAAATAACCGGAGTTACCATGAATATAATAATCCGGAAAATCTGTTCCGTGGACAACAGTTTTTTAGTGCGATCCTTTTTTATCTGCCGGTAAATGGTTTTCTTATTGATGGAATAGACCCAGTACATGAATATAAGTGCAATCAGCACCCCCGCTCCCGTTCCCAGAGCGCTTCCCATGGCCCCGTAAACAGCTCTGGTGGTATCGTCCTGATTTGCTACAATCCCTATGAGAAGATGGGCGGCTGCTAAACTGATGACCGCATTTAAAATCTGTTCCGCAATCTGGGAGACAGAAGTCTGCAGCATGGACTTATGCGCCTGAAAATATCCCCTAAGCACCCCTAATATGCCGGAGAAAAAAATAGTGGGGGCAAACACTCTCAACACTACCACCGCATTTTTCTGCACTAAATGAGACGCCCCAAAATAAGCAAACAGGCTGGCAGCACCGCCTACGATAAATACATAAATTAAGGCACATTGAAAAATCCGATGTGCGTTTTTATATTCCTTTAAAGCAAGTCTTTGGGAAATTACTTTGGAAATCGCAGAAGGAATGCTGTAAGAGGATACTAACAGGATAATGGTGTAAATATTATAAGCAGAGCTGTAATATCCGTTTCCTTCGTCTCCGATAATGGCAGCCAAAGGGCTTCTATATAAAAGTCCGATAATCCGGCTGATGATTCCGGCAACAGCCAGAATTCCCGCCTGTATGACAAAACTGTTTTTCCTGCTTTTCTGGTTCATGGTCTGGTTCCTTTTTTATCTTCATCCGGATGAAACCGGCGGATCTTTTTACTAATATTAGCATAATGTATTTTTTCCATAAAGTCCATGAAAATTTATTGCAGTTTTTTTGAACCAATCCTTTATGTAAAATGTCTTATATATGAGTATACTCATCATAGAAGGAAAGGAGGAACCCATGAAGGGCAATGAACAATGCTTAAACAGTTATTTTATAGACACTGTAAGCAAAAATAAAACAGCCATGTTCCGTCTTGCCTATTCCATCGTTTTAAATGTGGAGGACGCAGAAGACATTGTAGGGGAAACCATATTAAAGGCTTTCAGCCACTTGGAAAAGTTAAGAAACCGTAAAAAAATGAAGGCATGGATATTTCAGATTCTGGTAAATGAGTCCAAATCCTATTTAAGAAAAAGAAGCCGGATTGAACTGGTAGGGGATTCTTCCTTATTTTTACAAAAGGAAGGAAAAAAGGATACTGCCTCTGACTTATTGGAGCTCGTATGTCAGTTGGACGATTCCTTTAGAGAGGTGCTTATCCTCTATTATTTTGAGGAATTTCGCATTAAGGAAATTGCAAAGATTCTTGCAATACCGGAGGGAACTGTAAAATCAAGACTTTCCAGAGCAAGAGAAGAATTAAAGCAATCCATGGAAAGTAATCATTGGAAAGGATGAAGATTATGAATAAATTTGACAAAGAAATACGAAAGCTTGCAAAACAAAGCAACTGCCCTACAAGTAAAAACTACGAAATAAAAATTAACAATATGTTAGAAGACCGTGGAAATGAAGCTTCCAGACAGCCGGCAAAAAAAGCTGTCGGCCTGCCATTTTTTAAAGTTGGCATTGCTGCCTGCGCATTGACCCTGATATGCCTTGTCTCCGTTCCGGTGGCAGCACAGATTATGGACTATGTAAAACAAAGAATGCTTTCCATGAGTGATAAGGAATTTGAGGAAATCGCAGCCTCCAATGATGAACATAATATAACAAGAGAACATGATACGGAAGCAATAACCTACTCCAGAGAAATGTCCGAACAAGAAGAGAAACGTTATTCTGAACTACGGGATAAATACGAAAACGAAGGTTTATTCCCGGAAGGAAAATTACAGATAGTGGATAAACTGGAGAATACAGAAACTATCGATTCCCCTGTCTATGAAACCTACAACCGAAAACTCTTTTTACCGGAAAAAGAACTGTCAGACGAAGAGTTATTGGAAATCATTGATTATTCTAAGAAATCTGACTATGTGCTACAAAATTCCAGTGAAGCAAAAGTGCTTAAAGAAGCCCTGCAGAAATACCAGTCAGACCCTTATCCAAATGCAACGGATCTATCTGAGGAAGAAGCAGCTGCAAAGGCCGCTTTCTATTTAGAATCCGTATATGGCATAGATTCTGCCACAATGGATAAAACCGCCGAATTTGTAGCAAGTGATAATCCTACCAGTGACAATTATGCCGACTGGGAAGTGACATTTAAGGGAACCGATGATTATAATTATATTGTAAAAGTGTCACAAAATACCGGTATGATTTCATCAATAAACGTATTTAAAGGAGAAACCTTTTGTGGCTATCCCGGACAGCCTGCCGAAATAAATGAAACGCTTTACACCTCTGTATATGAACAGACGAAGGACATTTTTGAAAGCATGTGCCCTTCTTTAGAAATTACAAAAGGCCTGATAGCATATAGTAAGACAGAAGACAATAAAGCAGACTATGGCCTATTGGACATTAAATTTTTCACGAAGGACGGTTATTGCTTCTACTTCCAATATATCCTTGAGGAAGGTGTTTACGATTACCTGATGGTATTCCAGAGTGAGTACGATTCCTATTTGCATTCCTCTCAGGGTGATTATCTGGTTATACCTATGGAAGAATAATAGAATTGAAAAAACTGTAACCGTTTCTTTTCTGCATGGATAGACGGACGTGTGAGCTGGCATAGCATATGCTATACCAGCTCACACTAAGTATCGAAAAGCTATCCTGCTATAGATCCTCATCCAAAGTAGTACTCATAGATTCAACCAGCATATTCTGGGTCGCCA
Organism: uncultured Lachnospiraceae bacterium; assembly: GCA_947177925.1. Taxonomy (GTDB): domain Bacteria; phylum Bacillota; class Clostridia; order Lachnospirales; family Lachnospiraceae; genus RGIG3040. The sequence goes on along the minus strand of CAMWWJ010000106.1, from coordinate 5,066 downwards.
GAAAAAATAGCACAAACGGAATGACGATCAACACCGCTCCGGCACAAAAGGTTCCGAAATCACCTTGTTCGTTATAAAGATTGTAAAGTCCCAGTGCTACCGTATATTTACTTTGAGAACGGAGAATCAGCTTTGGAAAAATAAAATCCAACCAAGGTGCCGTAAAGCTTGTTATAGCCAGAAATATTACAATGGGTCTGATTGCCGGTAAAATGATATTTGTAAAAATACAGAATCTGGAAGCCCCATCCATAATGGCTGCCTCATCCATGTTTTTAGGTATGGCATCCAGATATGTTTTAACGAGCCATACATTATAAGGAATATTTCCCGCAATATAAACGAGAATCAATCCCCATATTTTATTTAATCCACCCATCCAGTATAACACATAATACATGGCAATCATTGCAAGAAAAGATGGTATGATCTGTAAAACGAACATGGCAGTCAACATGCTTCTTTTACCCCAGAATTGAAATCTTGAAAAAATATAAGCGCTTACTGTACAAATAACCAGAGTACCAAGCATGGTAACTATGGAAATAATAAAAGTATTTCCGAACCAGACAGGAAAATTTGTTTTTGTAAATAAAGCCTGAAAATTCGTAAACCCAAATCCGTTTCCAAAAGGTATGCAGCTTAAACCAGTCATAGTATTACCCTTTGCTACTGCTGCGCTTAAAATATACAGGAACGGATAAAATACAAGTATCGTCACAACTGCTAAAAAAATCATAGTAAATACAAAACGGATTTTATATGCTGTTTTTATGCTCATTTATCTACCCTCCCGATACATATCTGTTTTTGTAAACTGCCATATGGAAATTGGAATCAATATGATGCATAGGACTACAATAATGACAGAAGCATAGTTGAATTTCATTATATGAAAGGTAAGGTTATAAAGCCATGTAACCAGAATATCCGTACCGCCGGCGCTTGTAATGGTTGTATTTTTAAGAGCCGGATTTCCTTCTGTCAAGAAGAAAACGGAGGTAAAATTATTTAAGTTCTGGGTAAATCCCAGCACGATAAAAGGCGTAGTTCTTTTCAGCAATAGAGGAATGATTACCTTACGAATCGTCTGTCCCCTTGTTGCCCCATCCACTGCTGCCGCATCATAAATTGCAGGAGATATGGTATTTAAACTTGTCAGTAAAAGAAGCATGAAGTAAGAGTACCCTGCCCACAGGCTGATTAAGATACAAGTAAATTTCGCCATAAAAGGGTCGGACAGCCAGTTGAGCGGCTCATTAATCCATCCCCAGCTTATAAGAGTCCTGTTCACTACACCAAAAGAGCCGTTTAACAAGGTTTTCCATACAAGCATGCTGATGACTGCCGGAACCGCATACGGAAGCATGAGAACAGTCTGCATGACCGGCCGAAATTTAAAATTATTATGATGTAAAATATATGCCAGTACCAATCCGCCTATATAACAAAATACAGTTGAAAACACCGCAAATAGAATTGTCCATAAAAATACACGCACAAAAGCGCTGCTCCAGGAAAGCTGGCCTCCGAACATGGCAATGAAGTTATCCAGTCCTACCCAGGAAAAAGGTCTGCCGGGCGCAATATTTGCCGGTGCCGACAGATTGGTGAAAGCAGCCAATATGGCAAAAAGAAGCGGCACGATTACTAAAATCCCTACTAACACTACACTTGGCAAAATTCCCCATACCACAAAAGAGCCCTGTATACACTCGGATAAGGTCTTATTGGAATTTCTGAAAACACCCGTTTTACAATAGAACCTGTAATCTCTTTCCGCTTCCTTTATGTAGTGAATATAAATAGTAACATATAGGGCTACTATCAAAATAGAAACAATTCCATTGATCATTATGGAGGCTGAATTGCCACTATTGTTTCCTAAAGTAAAAAAGGCAATGATTGACTGAAAGAAAAAAGGAATAAAACGAATCATAATGATTTCTAAAAGCATTAAGATGATTCCTTTAAAATACTGCTTTAAATATAAAATATGGCTTAACCCGTTAAACAAAGCGGAAGAAAGCAGGACAAGAAGACTTGCACTTTCATCTCTTTTCAACTGTATCATATTGATTCCTCCTGTTATCTATTCTAACGTACTATTTATAATAGCGCGGTCACAGCTATCCATAGTATCTTTTACATCTGCGCCGTCCCAGATATTTTTGCTGGCAGAACTCATGGAATCCCAGAAAAATGTCATTTTCGGAGTACTTGGCATTGGGGAAGCATACTCTAACTGTTCCATGAACCCTTCAATTGCTTCATTTTTTATTTCTACTTCCACAGACGGAATACATTTTAAATATTCATAACGAAGTTTTTGCATTTCTTCCGATAATAAAAATTTAGCAAAGTCCTCTGCCTCTTCCGGATATTTGGAGTAAGCGGAGACTAACATCAGTCTTGCTCCCGAAAAAGAAACCGCAGGAGTTTCCTCACCTGGAAGGCTTGGAAGGGTAGTAACGCCATAGTCAATTCCCGCTTCTTCAAAGACGGCCGTATTCCAAGGTCCTGAAATCTCCATAGCCGCTTTCCCTGTGGCAAACAGATTGTCTGCTATTTCCGTATTCAAATCACTAGAGGAAATGCCTACCGCTTTTGCAAGGTCACTCATAACCGTAAAACCCCTTATTGCATCTTCATGGTTTAAATAAGTAGAGGAAGTGTCCGTACCATCCGGACCAAACAACCGGTTTCCTTTTGCTGTTGCAAAAATAATTGTATAATATCCATTGGTTGCGTCCATGACAAACCCGTAACTGCCGTCCTTTGTATGCTCCCTTGTGTAAGCAATCATATCTTCCCAGGTTTTTGGTACTTCTTTTTCTGAAATGAAAGCCTTATTATAATAAAGAGCATACGTTTCATCCGAAACCGGATAACCATACAACCGCTCTTCATAGGTGGCCGCTTTTAAACAGGATGGAAGGACTCTGGCGCTGATAAAATCCGAATCCCCTGCCGGCAGAACATGGCCTCCTTCTACCAACTCTCCTAATTTATCACACGGAGCCGCAAATAAATCAGCTCCCGCTCCTGCCGGACCATCCAGAATAATCTGAGCGGCACTATTTTGTGATTCTACATTTTCAAATACAACATTTACCTCCGGATGCAATTCATGATAAGCCTCGCCGACTGCCTCAATGTAATCCTTTACCTCAAGGGATTCCCAGACTTTTATAGTAACTTGTTCTTTTTCAGATTCTTTGTTCTGGCTGCCACATCCGGTAAAACACATGGCTGCTGCAAGAAAAGTAAGTACATATATGTGTTTCTTTTTCACTGGTTTTCTCCTCCTTTATAAATTATAAACAAATTTTTTTGGCCATTTTTGTCATATTTTACCAATTTATTCTACCTTATATGACCTTTTTACACAAGCTGTAATATAAATAATTTTTGCAAGTTGCTTTCATTAAGTTCTTTTATTGCTGTATATTCTAATAGTCATCTACTTATAAATTCTTTATGCAAAATTAGACTGCTTCTATACGAGTTTATAAGAAAATAAAGTTTAAGTTGAAAAAAATAATGGAAATAAGTTTCCAATCCTGTCTGTTTTTCATAAAGAATATGGCAAATAAGCCGATAAACAATATAACAGAAACTGCAAAAGGACTTGCAGAAAAAAGATTTTAAGGAGGAAATCGAATATGGCAACTATTAATAATTCCCTGTATACACAAGCTTATGAAAATACTTACAGCTATGAAAAAAGCAGAGAAAAGAAAAACGTAACAAGTAATGAGACTTCCCAAAAGACATCTGTTGCCAATAAAGCAGAGGAAACCTATGGGAAAGACAAGGTAGAAGTAAAGGGAGCCGGCACTTACGGAAATCCAAAGCTGAGCCAGACGGCACTGGATTATTACAACTCCCTGAAAAAGAAATATGGAAATCTCAATTTCGTTCTGGTAGCTTCTGATAAGAAGCAGGAAGCTGAAATGATGAAGGGAAGCTTTGCAAGCCCCAACGGCCTTACCGTCTTAATTGATACAGACAAGATTGAACGGATGGCAACTGATGAATCATATCGGAAAAAATATGAGGCGATTTTAAGCAATGCCACATCCGGTCTTTCACAAATGAAGACTCAGCTCGGCAGCATGGCTAACAATGTAAAGGCTTACGGAATGAGCGTTAACGACAACGGAATGGGCTCCTTCTTTGCAGTCATTGATAAATCACTTGCCTCCCAAAAGGAGCGGATTGAAAAGAAGGCTCAGGAAAAAGTCCAGGAAAAGAAGAAAGACGCTAAAAAAGCAGAAAAGAAAAAGGCAGAAGAACGGTTAGAGGAAAAGAGAAAAGCTGCTAAGGAAATAGATAAAGAAACCGTAACCATTACTGCTAACTCTGTGGATGAGCTGCTTCGGAAAATCGATCAGTATTATCAGCAGGATAGATTCAACAACCTTCGGACGGAGGAAGAAAAGGCTGTGGGCAGCCAGTTGGATTTTTCGATTTAGTGCATTTGGTGAAATTGGTTAAGAGAGGAAACAATCGCCCACAAAGTGGTTGACCTCCGGGATAAGTTTTAAGCCTACCTAGACCGTCAAGTACAAGGTAGGCTTATTTATTTTCGCTTGTTGTTTTTATCAATAAATGATACAATACACATATTTTTTTCTCCATTAAAATTCATCTATTGTAACACATTTTAATTCTTTAAACTGCTTTAACTGCTTATCATTCGTTAGGAACAAATCACATCCCTTTACACAGGCAACTGCCAACTGTAAAGAATCCATTGTCTTAAAATCCTTATACTCTGCTCTAATTTGTGCAGCTTTCATCGCTATTTTTACGTCAATCGAACACATCGGTATATCGCAATCCGTAAGAAATTCCAAAAAAGCACCTATCTTTTCTTCATTTCTCATTCTATACGGATATATCATATATTCTGTACAAGTAATCGTTGATGTTATCATCTGTTTTTCATTTTCCAAAATGTCAGAAAAAATCTTTTTTACTTTCTCTGCATAATTAATATCTTCATCCAAAAAATATATAATCGGTGTAGTATCCAGAAATACTTTATTATATTCTATCAC